>JAHEEK010000006.1:0-3119 GCA_024640765.1 Thalassobium sp.
GCTGGTTTCCAGCCTGATAATTCAAGAATTTTGGAGGTCGCTGACGTTCCCGTAAGCCCTTCAGCGCCCAAGAGGACGTTAATTTTAGCCCTTGGGCTTGTATTGGGTGTCTTTGTTGGTTCGGCCGCCGCCCTCGTGCTCGGTATGCGTCGCGGTGTGTATTTTGCGCTCTCATCCCTGCTCGAGGCGGCGGGTGTTTCAGGCGGGCTGAAGGTTAAGCGCGTGAGCCGCTTTCGGGGTATGCCGCTGTCCGTGGTTTATAAAACTTTGGGTGACATCAAGTCTGACTGGGCCCGCCGCGCTGTACTCCAGTTAGGCGATGGAGAAAAAAAATGCCCAATTTTTGTGTGCGACCTCAGCTTTGAGAGGAATGCCAGTCCCCTCGGGAAAATAATCGCTGCCACGGCTGTGAGCTTGGGGCGTGATGTTGGTTTTATTGATTTGTCGCGCGTGCTTTCGGACGTTGAGCGTGATCTGACACCCGATATTGAGGGCGCCTTGGCGAAAGTTGGTAATCTCGCCGGAGGTATGGAGTATGTTTACCCGGCGGGAACTACAAACCTGGATCTGCTTTACTCTAAATCACTCGATAAAATCACCAGCGCTCTCCTCAAAAAGCACGACATGGTAATTTTTGCAGCAAATACCGATGCGTTTGAAGTGATACTCTCGTCGAACTCAATTGCCGAGCCTGTCTTTGCTGTGCAACTTAAGCCGGGAAGAACATTAATTAAGTCGGTGCAGCGCCTGCTGCTGCGAGGGAAGTTGGGAGTTGCCTTTCATGCGTAACCTTATGAGCAGAAAGGCTGTCCTGATAGCCGCCGTCGTGTCCCTTTTTGGGTGTTCGGCCATCGTTGAGCCCGTCGCTCTGCGTGGCGTTTCTCCTGACGCAGAAGGCCAGGAGGAGTTTGAGATTAATGTTCGGGCGCTTGATTTTGCAGCAGCAAAAAACCTCAATGTAGGTAGCTACGACAGACTAGTCTCTATGCCCGGGAGCGGCCCCGCCGCAAATGCTGTTTCTGAGAGGTCGCTCCGCAAGGCTTCTTTTCCGCCAACAGTTGGTAGCCAACCATACAAGCTTGGTGTTGGTGACGAGGTAGCACTCATTCAGTACACCGATGCCAGTCCGTCAATTGCCAGGCTGTCTGCCGGAGTTGAAGTTGGGGAAAACGGCTTGCCAGCTGGCGTTTCGCTTCCGTCAGGCTCGTCTAATATTATTTCGACGACTGGTCGGGTTGGTACAGACGGCAGCATTTTCCTAATCGGAGTGGGGCGAATTGAGGCATTGGGCCGCGAGATTTCGGAGCTGAGGGACGAAGTTCGCAGCATTCTCATTCGAAATGGAAGCGCCCCTAATTTTCAGATGGAAATTCAGCGTTTCAACTCGCAGCGTGCTTATGTCACAACTGATGGCGCCTCGGGTCGTGCCAGCTCAGTGATACCTATTACTGATAAGGGCACTACACTGCGCGAGGTAATTGCGACATCAGGTGTAGCTTTTAATGAAAGTGCACTCACTCTGATAAAAGTCCAGCGTGGTGGTAAAACGTACTCTTTCCGATTAGCAGACTTACTTGCTGAAAATGCCCCTAAGGTCCTCATTCAAGGCGATGATCACTTTTTTGTGCAAACTTTAAAATATCTGCCGGGTAAAGTTTTTCTTCTCGGGGGGGTCGCCCCACAAATTATGCCCATCCAACCAGAGGTTAGGCAAACGCTTGCTGACATTCTATTCGCGCCAGCTGGTCCTCTAGCAAGCCCGTCGGCGCAGCGTTCAGCGGTTTATTTGCTTCGTGGTCGAAAGCCTGTTGAAGCCCACCAGCTTGACGCGCAGAGCCCGTTAAGCTTGCTCGTCGCAAATGAAGTGGAGTTGCGGCCCAATGATATTGTGTTTGTTGCTGAACAGCCAATTATGACATTGAACCGCACGTTGGCGAACATAACGCCCCTTCGTATTTTGTTGCGTGATATTGAAGCAGGCAACATACCTTAGTTTCACATTGTTGGAGCTCTGAGTTAGCGATGCAATCTCTTGGAACAGACGTCGACTTATCGTAGTTGTTCTCAATAGAATGTAGGCCAAAAAATACATTTTAATGTGAAGCGTCAGCTGACGTACAAGGCTGTCAGGTCCTTACAAATTGGTGCTGAAGAAGTACGGATCTCTACAGTTTGCGAGAAGTTCAAATCCTAACTGAGCATGGCGCATTCATTGCAACACCTTCAGGCCGCACAGCTCATTGGGCTATCACGGGCCTGCACTGGAAAGCATCATTCCGACAGACCTCAAACCAGAGACCCATGATACAATGGCAATTAGACTAGATCTCTGCATGGTGGTGCGCCATCTGAGGCTCAATATTCTAGGCACCATGATGCTATCATTCAGTATTTAATGGACAAACTTGGGCGTCTTCGGACTAAAGATAACTGAAATGAACATTTGACAGAGCACAATCGCGTGACGGTTCTGTGGGCTTAGTGCAAGCCTTTGGCACAATTCCCATGGCGGCACGCGTGCCTAAATACACCGCCCGCCGTCTACCTCCATGCATACGCCTGTTACCATACTCGCCTCGTCCGAGCATAAGTAGCACGCTGCGTTTCCCATGTCTTCGGGGCTTGAAAAGCGTCCCAATGGAATTGTGGACAGAAACTTGGCGCGGACCTCGGGGTTATCTTCGCCCATGAAAGTTTTCAGCAGTGGGGTTTCGCCTGCCACAGGGTTGATTGCATTTACACGCACGCCGCTCGGGGCCAGTTCGACGGCCATTCCTCTTGTGGCGTTGTTCATCCACCCCTTTGACGCGTTGTACCAATTTAGGCGGGGGCGGGGTGAGACGCCTGCGGTTGAAGCCACGTTCAGGATCGCGCCCGATCCTTGGGCCTTCAGCAAGGGGACGACATATTTTGCAGTCAGGTAGACGGACTTACAATTCACGGCAAAGACTTTGTTGAAGTCTTCCTCGCTGACATCTTCCATCGGGGCGGGCAGGTGTGTGGTGCCCGCGTTGTTGATCAAAATATCGATCCGGCCAAAGGCCGTCTGAACCGCCTCGACCATTGCCCGAACGCTCGCGTCATCGGCCACGTTGCAGTGGATGACCCCCACGTTACCA
>JAHEEK010000006.1:3219-130450 GCA_024640765.1 Thalassobium sp.
TGTGGTGCCCGCGTTGTTGATCAAAATATCGATCCGGCCAAAGGCCGTCTGAACCGCCTCGACCATTGCCCGAACGCTCGCGTCATCGGCCACGTTGCAGTGGATGACCCCCACGTTACCATCTACTTGTTCTGCGGTTTCCTGTGCCAAGTCTGTGTTTAAATCGGCGATCATGACGCGCGCGCCCTCTGCTACAAATTTGCGCACAATCCCTGCGCCAAAACCTGATGCGCCGCCGGTTACTATGGCCGTTTTCCCTGCAAGTCTCATGAGAATAAATCCTGTTCGTGCAAAACTTAGCTGTGGCGGGCCGCGACTGTTTTCAACGTTGAAAAACCATAAAGCGGTTCAAAGCCCTTTTCGCGCCCGTGCCCCGAAAGTCCCGTGCCGCCGAAGGGCAATTCAACGCCTCCGCCTGCGCCGAAATTATTCAAAAACACCTGTCCTGCTCTGAGCCTTTTTGCCAAGCGCATTTGGCGGGCGCCGTTCTCAGACCAAACTGATGCGACCAGCCCGAAATCTGTCCCGTTGGCAATGGCGATGGCTTCGTCTTCATCATCAAAGGGGATGACAACTTGGACTGGTCCAAAGATTTCGTCTTGAGCCAAGATGTGACACGATGGGACATTGGCGAATAAAACAGGTGCCACATAGGCCCCACCGTCTGGAGCGCTATCGATGATCTTGCCACGCGCGGCACATTCTAGATCATGACCTTTGGCAATAAAGCTTTCGACAATCTCTTTTTGTCTTGATGAAACCAGCGGTCCGACATCGTGATCCTCAAGTGCGGGACCTGCTTGCAATGCGGTATAGCGTTTGGCCATTGCGTCCAATACTTCGTCATAGCGGCTGCGCTGTACCAATATGCGCGATGATGCAGAGCATGTTTGGCCTGCGTTTTGGATGCCTGCGTTGACTAAAAATGGCAGGGCCGCCTCGATATTTGCATCTTCAAAAACCAACTGCGGTGACTTTCCGCCCAACTCAAGGGTTACGGGCACGACGTTGTCTGCGGCGGAGTGTTGGATTAATTTGCCGACGTTAACTGAACCTGTGAAGCTTATGTGGTGGACGGATTTGTGCGCGCTCAGCGCGGCGCCTGCCTCTGCACCCAAGCCGGGCACGACGTTCAGCACGCCGTCCGGTAGGCCTGCACGTCGGGCCAATTCGCCAAAGGCAAGCGCTGTGAGGCACGCTTCCTCTGCTGGTTTCAAAACGGCCGCATTTCCCATGGCCAGCGCGGCCCCAACGGACCGGCCAATGATTTGCATCGGGTAGTTCCATGGAATGATGTGCCCTGTCACCCCGTGTGGCTCGCGCAATGTGTAAACCGTGTATCCATCAAGATACGGAATTGTCGTGCCATGCACTTTATCGGCCGCGCCGCCGTAGAACTCCATATAGCGGGCAAGTGCTGTTACGTCTGCCTTGGCTTGTGTGAGAGGTTTGCCCACATCAAGGGCCTCAAGGCGGGCCAACTGATCTGCATTCTCAAGAACAAGCTGTCCGATCTTTGCGAGTATGCGCCCGCGCTCAAAAGCGGTGAGAGTGCTCCACGGTCCATCAAGCGCACGGGTTGCTGCATCTACCGCCGCGTCGATATCCTGAGCGCTGCCTCTGGCAATTTCACACAGTAGGGTGTCATCGGAAGGGTTCTTCAGCTCAAGCGTTCGGCCGCTCTCGCAAGCTTGCCATCTACCATCAATCAGGCAATGACGTGGATCAATATCAAGGGGCCGTACGCTCATCTCTTATACCTCAGCTGTTGCTGGTCTTTACAAGAGTTGAGCGAATTTGGCCGCTTTAGGCAATGGAGATAATGTCGGACAGCACCGAGATCGCCAAGCTGCGCGGGTCGCGGACAGAGGGAATAAGACCGATGGGAGAGCGTAGTCGCGCGGCAGCTTCACCGCTGACACCAAGTTCAGATAGGTGCTTCAGCCTGTTTTGATGGGTCTGCAAACTGCCAAGGGCACCGATGTATAACGCGTCACTAGCTAGTGCGTGCGCAAGGATCGGGGGCTCCCAACTGTGTTCATGAAACAAGAGCACCACTGCCGTGCGCGCATCCACTTTCCAATGGTGGGGCAGCTCCGCGTGCTTCATGTGTGTGGCGTCGATGAGCGGGCTGAGGTGAGGTTTGATACGCTCGAGTTCGGGCGAGGCTACCGCGACAGAGTAGTCTAGGGCATGACACAGGTTTGCTAGGGCGATGGTTTCGGGGCCCGTACCAATGATGCCAACCATGACTTCAGGCGCGATGTGTACCTGCAACATGTCTGTCGATTGCTCTGGCGTTTCAGTTAACGCGCGAATTTCGCCGGAACGACGATCAAAAGTTAGGTGAAAGGCTTGCCTAGCAGTGCGCAAGGCCATGGCGCGTTCAATCGTCTTGGCTGAGGGCTGCGGAAACAGCACAATTTCAACCCCGCCCCCGCAGGGCAACGCCATGTCCATAAACGGTGAGCCAATGCCATACCGTATCACCTTGGGTGTGCCCTTCGCCAAAACCTCTGCCGCATGCAAGGCGAGATCATCTTCAATGCAGCCCGAACTTAGCGCACCAATGCGGGCCCCATCTGCCCAAAATGCCATCATCGCGCCAACGTTGCGATAAGACGGGCCGGTTGTTTCGCTGATGACGGCAAGAACCGCGTTGTGCGGCTTGCGCGCCAAAGCAGCAAGCACGTCGTCTGGAGCGTGGTTGGAAGAAGGATTTATCATATCGCGCTAAATGTGAGTGCTGTGTCACTCGTAGGCAAGGGCAATTCGGGTGCAACGGCTATGTGCAAATATGCGACTTACACCCAACTGTGGTTCGGGTAAGGTGCGCGCAAATGTATGGGGGCCAAAATGGGCGCGATTATTGAAGTAAGCGGACTGGTAAAAAGATATAAAAGCGGTTTTGAGGCGCTTAAGGGCGTGAACCTTACGATTAACGAAGGCGAGATTATTGCGCTTTTGGGCCCCAACGGCGCGGGGAAGACGACGCTTATTTCCTCTATTTGTGGGATTACAAACCCCACCTCTGGGACCGTTTCTGTTGGTGGCTTTGATATCAACGCGGAGTACCGCAAAACGCGGGCGATGATCGGGCTCGTGCCGCAAGAGCTTAATCTTGAGCATTTTGAAAAAGTGATCGCGACTGTGCGGTTCTCCCGTGGTCTTTTTGGTAAGCCCGCGGACGAGGCGCACATCGAAAAAATCCTTCGTCAGCTAAGCTTGTGGGATAAACGAAACGCTAAAATTGGTGAACTGTCAGGTGGCATGAAGCGCCGTGTGTTGATTGCAAAAGCACTCGCTCATGAGCCGCGTGTTTTGTTTCTTGATGAGCCGACCGCCGGTGTCGATGTGGAGCTGCGCAAAGATATGTGGGCGGTGGTGCAGGACCTGAAGGCAAGCGGTGTGACGATTATTTTGACCACCCATTACATTGAAGAAGCCGAGGAGGTTGCTGACCGCATCGGTGTTATCAACGGTGGGCAAATCTTGTTGGTGCAAGACAAGGCTGAGTTGATGCAGCAATTGGGTCAAAAGCAGATGCAGATTGATCTGGCTGAACCACTGGCATCAGACAAGCTGCCGGAGGCACTTGGTCATTATAATCTTAGTGTGACGGATGATCTTGCCGCACTGATCTACACTTATGACATCAACGCAGAGCGTACAGGCATTACCACATTGCTTGGTGATTTGCAGGCGGCAGGGTTTGTGCTTCGCGATATCCAGACCAAACAATCCAGCCTTGAGGAAATCTTTGTTGGGCTTGTCGCAGACCAAGACGCACGCACGGCAAATGCAGGAGACGCGGCATGAACATTTATGGCATTAAGGCGATTTTCTTTTTTGAGATGGCGCGCTTTTTTCGCACGGCTGCGCAGTCTTTGCTGGCCCCTGTCATTTCTACGGCCCTGTACTTTGTGGTGTTCGGCACAGCAATCGGAAGCCGCATTACAGATGTTGACGGTGTTAGCTACGGCGCGTTCATCGTGCCGGGCTTGATCATGCTAACGGTGATGACCCAGTCCGCCAGCAACGCCAGCTTTGGTATATATTTGCCAAAATTTGTGGGCACGATTTATGAGCTTCTTTCTGCGCCAATCAATTTCTTTGAGATCGTTATCGGCTACGTTGGCGCGGCCACCGTAAAGTCACTCATTATCGGCGTGATCATTCTGGCAACGTCATACCTGTTTGTTGACCTGCAAATTGCGCATCCACTGGCGATGTTTGCGTTTCTGATTTTAACCTGCCTTTCGTTTAGTCTGCTGGGCTTTATCATTGGGATTTGGGCTAGTAATTTTGAACAACTACAACTGATTCCGCTCTTGGTTTTGACGCCTCTGGGCTTTCTTGGGGGGACATTTTACTCGATCACAATGCTTCCTCCTGTCTGGCAGACGATCACGCTGTTCAACCCTGTTGTGTATCTGGTCTCGGGCTTTCGCTGGTCTTTCTTTGGGACCTCTGACGTTAGTATCGGCGTTAGTCTTTTTGCGATTTGCGGATTTACGGCGATTTGCCTTGGCATTGTGTGGTGGATTTTCAAAACGGGGTATCGTTTGCGCTCCTAAACCGAACAGTTTGATTTGAGGGCGAGCACTTGTAGCAGGTGCTTGCGCACTCTACATCACGCTCATGAAGCGCTTTATCCCATTCAGAAAATCTGCACCTGTTGTCTCTGTTGTTCGGTTGAACGGCATGATTGCAAGTGGTGGTCGTGGCCTGAATGATGCAGGCACGGCAGCCATGATTGAAAAAGCATTTGCTAAGGGGAAGCCAAAAGCGGTTGCGTTTGCGATTAACTCACCCGGTGGTAGCCCTGCGCAATCATCATTGATTGCGGCGCGCATTCGCCGACTTGCGGATGAAAAAGAGATCCCTGTTTTTGCGTTTGTTGAAGATGTTGCAGCGTCCGGTGGCTATTGGCTGGCCTCTGCTGCGGATGAGATTTTTGTTGATGCCACATCGGTGGTAGGCTCAATCGGAGTAATCAGTGCGGGCTTTGGTATGAGTGAGTTGATCGCGCGCTACGGCATTGAGCGCCGTGTCTACACTGCTGGCACCTCAAAATCGATGAACGATCCGTTCAAGTCTGAAAACCCCGAAGACGTAGCCCGCCTTAATGTTATTCTTGAGCAGCTTCACGAGACGTTCAAACAGCAAATTAGAAGCCGCCGTGCGAATAAATTGGTTGAGCGTGATTTGTTCACTGGTGAGATTTGGGTTGGCCAAGGTGCAGTTGACGTAGGTCTCGCGGACGGTGTCGGGCATCTGGTGCCGACCCTGAAAGAGCGCTTTGGCAAAAAAGTGAAGTTCCGCGTTTATGGCCAGCGCAAGTCGCTTTTGTCACGGATTGGTGCGTCTGCAGTTGGCGGTTTAGCGCATCAGATTGAAGAGCGGGCACAATTTGCGCGCTTTGGCCTATAGGGCGCGCGCCATGCTGATGAAAATCGTCTCTCTCTTTCTGATCGCGATGGTGGTTTTGGCGATGTTCGGCAAACTGCGTTACCCCGGCCAGCAAGCGCTAGCGAACGCCAAGTGCCAAAGCTGCGGCCGGTTCAGAATTGGCAAAGGCCCATGTGCATGCGGAGCGAAACGTAAATGACCACAGCACTTTTACTTACGGCTGCTGGTTTGGTCTTGCTGCTGATCGCGGGGGATGCGCTGGTGAAAGGCGCGGTTAACTTTGCGCTGCGTCTTGGGATTCCCGCATTGATCGTAAGCTTGACGATTGTTGCTTTTGGTACGTCCGCTCCTGAATTGTTGATTGCGGTTGAGGCAATTATCGATGGGGCACCCGGTATCGCGATGGGTAACGTGGTTGGCTCAAACACTGCCAATGTGTTGCTTGTCTTGGGCGTGCCTGCGTTGTTGGCGGGGTTGCATACGGCTGGCTGTGACACGCGCAAAAGCTTTGTCTACATGATCTTGGTAACCGCGCTTTTCATAGCTGGCGCCTTCTTTGGTCCCATCATATGGGTGCACGGTTTGGTCTTTCTGGTAGCTCTTTTCGTCATATTGGCGGATCAATTTTTTGATGCACAACGTGCGCGTGCTGCAGGGCAGGTTGTCGATGAGGACGAGCCTAAGGGCGCAGACCCCGACATGGCATGGTGGAAGATCAGCGCATTTTTGCTTTTTGGTTTAATAGGGCTTCCTTTAGGCGCAAGCCTTTTGGTTGAGAACGCGGTCATCATCGCACGCAGCTTTGGCGTGTCAGAAACGGTGATTGGCCTGACCTTGATCGCCATAGGAACCTCATTGCCTGAGCTGGCTACTACAGTTGCTGCCGCGTATCGCAAACAAGCGGATGTGGCGATTGGCAATGTCATTGGCTCTAACATGTTTAACTTGCTGGCGATCATCGGCATCGCAAGTTTCATCGGCCCCATCGAGGTCGATCAAGGTGTGTTGACTTTTGATCTGTGGGTAATGGCGGCGGCGTCGCTCGTCTTGGTCCCATTTGTATTTTTCAAATGGAATATGATGCGTGGTACTGGCGCGATCCTGACGGCGCTTTATGTATCTTATCTGGTGATGTTGCTGGTTTAACCGCCCACTGGAAGGATGAATTTTATGAAGAACGCATTGGTCACGGGCGCGGGTAAACGGCTGGGCCGCGCAATGGCAATCTATCTTGCAGAGCGTGGATACAGCGTTGCTGTGCACTACGCCTCGTCTGCACAAGGCGCACGCGACGTCGTTGGCATCATCGAAGGCATGGGGGGTAAGGCGGTTGCTCTGCAGGCTGATTTGTTGAGCGAGAATGATACCCAAGCGCTTATTCCAAATGCGATGTCTGCACTGGGCGGTCCAATTACGTGCTTGGTTAACAACGCGTCTATTTTTGAATACGACACATTGCAAACCGCGACGCGTAGCAGTTGGGATCGCCATATCGAGAGTAACTTACGCGCGCCGTATGTTCTAAGCCAAGCCGTTGCGGCTCATGCCCCTAAGGGCCAGTTGGACAGCAACGGCGAGCCGATCGCTCAAAGTTTGATTGTGAACATGATTGATCAGCGTGTTCGTAAACTGACACCAGAATTTTCAAGCTACACGATTGCGAAGATGGGACTTTGGGCGCTGACCCAGACCGCTGCGCAGGGCCTTGCGCCGGATGTGCGCGTGAACGCAATTGGGCCAGGTCCGACCCTTCAGGGCGCGAGGCAGTCTGATGCGCATTTTGCGGGTCAGCGTAAAAATACGGTGCTTGGGCGCGGCGCTAACACGTCTGATATAACTGCCGCACTGGGTTACTTTTTAGATGCGCCAGCTGTCTCGGGACAGCTTATTTGCGTGGACGGTGCACAGCACTTGGGGTGGCAAACACCGGATGTCCAAGGGATCGAGTGATCAAGTTCTCTTTTAAGTTGTGCACCGGTCACAGCGCACTTTACCAAACCGTTACAAAAACTTTAACAAAATCAATAATTTGCCGTTTTGAAATTAAATATCAAGCCATTTCAATAAGTTACATTCGTGCTTAATTTTTGTGCAAATCAAGGAAATGTCTAAAAACATTGGCGAAATCGCATAATCTGATATCTTACTCACCGACTTATCCACAGCATCCGTGGATCTATTCTCTCTTGCGTACCGCCATTCACAATTGCAGCCACATACAGAATCGCAGACCCTGACTTATGACCGACGCAGCCCCCCTTATTGGACATGAATTGATCCACGATTATCTGCGCACGCTTGATGGCTCGCCCGGTGTGTACCGGATGCTTGATGAGCAAAATCGGGTGCTTTATGTGGGTAAGGCCCGCCATCTTAGAAATCGTGTGAGCAATTATGCGCGCCCCTCAGGGCATTCTGGACGTATTGCGCGTATGATTTCTGAGACGCGCTCGATGATGTTTCTGACTACTCAGACTGAAACAGAGGCGCTGCTGCTCGAGCAAAATCTGATCAAACAGCTTAAGCCTAAGTACAATGTGCTGCTGCGTGATGACAAAAGCTTTCCAAATATTCTGGTGAGCAAAGATCATGAGTTTCCGCAAATTCGCAAACATCGCGGCGCTAAGAAAACTAAGGGCGCATATTATGGGCCGTTTGCGAGTGCTGGCGCGGTCAACAGAACATTAAACCAGTTACAGCGTGTGTTCTTGCTGCGTGATTGTTCTGACAGTCAATTCGAGGGGCGGACACGGCCGTGTTTGAACTACCAGATCAAGCGATGCAGTGCGCCATGCGTTGGCAAAATCTCAGAGCAGGATTACGCCGCCAGCGTCAAAGACGCAGAACGTTTCCTGTCGGGTAAAACGACGGGTCTACAAGAAAAGCTGGCCAAAGATATGGCAGATGCGGCAGAGGCTATGGAGTTTGAACGCGCCGCAGCACTGCGCGATCGGTTGCGGGCGATGACGCAAGTACAGACCTCCCAAGGGATTAATCCGCGCGGCGTGTCAGAGGCAGATGTGATTGCGCTGCACATGGAAGGCGGACAGGCCTGCGTCCAAGTGTTCTTCATCAGGGCCAATCAGAACTGGGGCAATCGCGACTACTATCCGCGTCTTGCTGCAGATGTTTCGCACACGGAAGTGATGGAGGCTTTCGTTGGACAATTTTACGCCGATAAACAACCGCCGAAGCAGGTGATCCTGTCGCATGCCGTAGAGAGTGAAGACCTTGTGGTTGAGGCGCTTAGCCAAAAGGCAGAGAGCCGTGTCGAGATCATTGTTCCGCAACGCGGCGAGAAGATGGAACTTTTGGTGGGGGCTGCACGCAATGCCCGTGAAAGCCTTGCGCGGAAAATGGCGGAAAGTGCGAGCCAACTGAAGCTGTTGAAAGGTTTGGCCGAGGCATTCGAGTTGCCCAAGCCGCCGCAACGCATTGAGGTCTACGACAACTCTCACATTCAAGGTGCACATGCGGTGGGTGGTATGATCGTTGCGGGACCTGAAGGGTTCATGAAGAACAGTTATCGCAAGTTTAATATACGCGGTGACGATCTGACCCCCGGCGATGACTTTGGCATGATGAAAGAGGTTCTTCGCCGCCGCTTTAAGCGGTTGCTGAAAGAGGACCCTGACAAGAGTAAAGGCGACTGGCCTGATCTTCTTCTAATCGACGGTGGGGCGGGGCAAGTCAGTGCCGTACGCGAAATTATGGAAGAAATGGGTGTCGGTGATATCCCGATGATAGGTGTCGCCAAGGGTCTTGATCGGGACGCGGGCAAAGAAGAATTTCACCGCACGGGTAAACAGGTAATGGCGCTGCGCCACAACGATCCTGTTCTTTATTTTGTTCAACGTATGCGTGATGAGGCGCACCGTTTTGCCATCGGCACCCACAGGGCAAAGCGATCAAAAGCGATCGGTGGGACACCTCTGGATGATGTGCCGGGCGTTGGTGCGCGGCGTAAAAAGGCATTGTTGATGCATTTTGGCTCGGCCAAGGCTGTTGGCCGTGCCGCGCTTGCGGATTTGAAATCGGTCGACGGAATATCCGAGGCGATGGCGCAAACAATCTATGACCACTTTAACGAGCGCTAGCTCTATACTCCGCCTATCAAAAAAGAGCGCCCCGCTTTCGTGAGACGCCCTTCTTGGGGACAGGGAGGTATCCTATGGGTTGCGTGGGGCTTAGAAGTTAGCGAGTGATTTCAGCGATGTAACCTGTGCTGTGTCGCTGTCTTGCTCTGCATTTTCGATCAGCGATGCGAAATCAACTGATGTGCCGCGGCTTGAGACACGGGCGCTGTCGAGGGTTTGACCCAAGAAGAAGTTCAGCTGTGCTACGTCTTGGTCTTGGCGAACGTTAATGATGTTAACAGTGTTATATCTGCGTAAACGCCGGCGCTGACGCCTGCGGATTTGGGGCGGTTCGCGGCCTCCTTTGCTCAAAACAAACTGCCCAGTTTTCAGCGCGTGTCGGGCGGGACGATGTGTGTATTCGGCTTGCTACTTTTGATAAGCCCGCAGCCAACTCGGGGTAAGCCAAACCGGCTTGAAAAGGCATATATCGTTTGCCTTACGCCACAGCGCATAGATAGGCTGGTGCTACGCAGTTATCAAATTGGAACGCCTTAAATGACGACCTCAGTTTTTCTCGCGGTGGTCTTCGCGGCCTGCCTGCATGCGGCGTGGAACTCGTTGATCAAGGGTAGTGCGGACAAACACACTGCAATGCTTGGCGTTGTCTTGGGGCACGTTCCAATCTGCATTGTTATGATTTTGCTGGCACCCCCTTTCAATGCTGATGCACTGCCATGGATGATTGGTGGTATTTTCCTGCATCTAGGGTATCAGCAGTTTCTAATCACGGCTTATCGCCTTGCTGATCTGACGTTGGTGTATCCAATTGCGCGGGGCAGTGCGCCGTTGATTGTGACGGTTATGTCGGTCGCAGTATTTGGGCTTTCATTCACAGTGTTCGAGGTGTCAGGCGTTTTGTTTATCACGTTTGGGGTGGTGTTTTTAGTCTTTGCTAAGCGTGTTGATGGCACGCGGGATTTGCGCGGTGTTGGTTTGGCGCTTGGAACCGGTGGCTTCATTGCAGCATATTCGTTGGTGGACGGTATCGGCGCGCGGGTCGCGGATTCACCGCTTGGGTTTTGGAGTTGGGCCGCGCTTGGAAATGCGGTGCTGTTTACGTGTTGGACTGCCCTTGTCCGTCCAAAAACCTTTGCGAGTTTGCGCTCAGATCGGAGTGCAATGGTTATGGGGCTTGGCGGTGGCACTGCGTCCTTTCTTGCTTATGGTCTCGTCATTTGGGCGTTCACCCAAGCACCGATTGCATTGGTGACGGCTCTGCGTGAGACATCCATTGTGTTTGCACTTTTGATCGGTACTATCATTTTGAAAGAACGTGTGACCCGCGTGAAAATAATCTCGGCGGGGGTGATTATCGCCGGTGCTGCTGTTCTACGGATATCCATTTCTTAGTCGGTCTTGCACTCAGGCCCTCATGCATTAGCTGTCGCCATAAGTATCCATGCCAGCGGATAAGCTTGTGTGTGGGGATGTAGCGCAGAACAAGGAGATCATAATGCTGAAAGTTTATCTATCGGGCGAAATTCACACAGACTGGCGCGATCAGATCATCGCAGGTGCCAGCGGCTTAGACGTTGAGTTTTCTGCGCCTGTTACCAATCATGCGGCAAGTGATGATTGCGGTGTTGCGATTATGGGCGAGGAGCCCAACAAGTTTTGGCACGACAACAAAGGGGCAAAACTCAACGCGATCCGGACGCGCAAGGGTATTGCAGATGCGGATATTGTCGTGGTGCGTTTTGGCGAAAAGTACAAACAGTGGAACGCCGCTTTTGATGCGGGGTATGCCGCCGCTTTGGGCAAGTCCTTGATCGTCATGCACGGCGCTGATCACCAACACGCACTCAAAGAAGTGGATGCAGCGGCACTTGCTGTCACGGAAACACCAGATCAGATTGTCGAAATTCTTCAATATGTTCTGGACGGTTCGCTTCCTGCGTAAACACTGTCTTTGTCTCAAAGTGAAAAGGTTCGCTTTGGGACTTTCGACACTTTCTTTGGTGGCAGCGGTAACGATCGTATGCAAAGCAATCAGTTTACGGCTGATGATGTTTTCTTCGGTGGTGACGGCGCAGATCTTGCTCAATCATCTGGTGGCAATGATACGTTTAACGGCGAAAGTGGAAACGACTTCTTTTCTGTCACTTTGAGCGGTGGCCGCGCTGATGGAAGTACGCATACATACGTTGGCGGCGAAACTGGTGAGACCGGTGTCGGCGATACAATTAGGGGTGACTTTTTACCTGCAAGTGAAACTGTCTCTTACCTTTTGACGGTCGATGAGGAAGGGGTGCAGTCCAATTCAGCAGGGAGTACGACAGTAAACTTCTCTGAAGTTGGACGTATCGAGCAGGCGAGTGCCAATGACGTGATCGTAGACGGTTTGGCCAGTAATGCGGATCAATTTTACGACTTCCGATTTGCCACTGGAGACTCGACCGTAGTTGCCGGTGCGGGCAACGACTCGGTCCGAGGTTCTCTTGGTCAAGATACGATCGATGGGGGGACTGGCGATGATACGATCTCTACGCGGGACGCTGACGACCTCATTTCGCTTAGTGACGATTTTGGCAACGACACCATCACCGGTGGTGAAGCAGGCGAAACCAACGGGGATACTCTGGGTGCATCTGGCCTGACCACAAGCGGCGTAAATGTTGATTTCAGTGCTAGTGAAGCTGGCACTGTTACAGATGATACCACTGGCGATGTTGCCTCGTTCTTCGAAATCGAAAACATCATCACCACGGACCAAGACGATGTGATCGACGCATCTGCGGTGACGTCTAGCGGTGTTAATGCCGAAGCTGGTGGCGGTGATGACACGCTGATCGGTGGTGATGGTGCAGACACCCTATCCGGCGGTGACGACGCGGATACGTTCTCTGGGCTTTCAAGTGGTGATGTCATTACCGGCGGCGAAGGTGGCACGGACGATGATACCATCAAAGTTGGTCCTGATACGCCGTTTAATGTCCTTTATGATGCGGCTGATCCTACATTTGATCCTGCTACTGGCGAAAGCGAAAGTGGTGTCATTCAGTTGCTTGACGCACCTGGTGGGTCTGTCACCGGCACGATCACATTCTCGGAGATTGAGAACATCATGTGCTTTACGCCCGGTACTCTGGTTGCCACAGCTCAGGGTCAGAAACTGGTGGAAACACTGACCCAAGATGATCTGATCCTTACGCGGGACAATGGTTTCCAGCCAATCGCATGGACCGGTCAGCGGGCCTTGAAGGCATAAGAGCTGGCGGCGAGTCCGAAGATCCAACCGATCTTGATCAAGGCAAATTCGCTTGGTGAAGGGGTGCCTGAACGTGACATGATGGTGTCGCCTAACCACCGGATGCTGGTGACGGATCCCAAGCTGCAAATGTACTTGCACGAGAGTGAGGCACTTGTTGCTGCAAAGCACATGACTGCCATTGACGGTGTGGCGCAAATGGCCACGTCCAGCCTGACCTATGTGCACTTTATGTTTGAGCGTCACGAGGTTGTTCTGGCAGATGGTGCATGGTCGGAAAGCTTCCAGCCGGGTGATTATTCGATGAATGGCATGCCAAGCGAGCAGCGCGCAGAAATCGATATGCTTTTCCCGGAATTGGAAGTGACAGGTGCAGGTGCGTTCATGTCTGCGCGGACACAGTTGAAAGGCTTTGAGGCGCGCACCTTGTTCGGTGCACGCAAAGCCTAGTGTCTTGGCACTCCGCCATTGCGCGGGGTGCTTTTATGCGTCGCTTTGAGGTTTGACTTCTGATTGCGCGGGTATAATGCCGTTTTTGCGGATGTTTCTTTGGGGGTGATGCGCTATGCTTCCCCTTAAGTTTCTAGGTGTGTTCGCGGCGAAAAGCCGTGGGTGCCGCGCAAAAGTAAGGAAAACCGCATGTCATCGTTCAAATCACTACGCGTCAAAATTGTTGGGGCGGCTTTGGGGATATGCATGTCCTCAGCGGCTGTTGCGCAGGAATTTACCTTTTCGGTGCACCACTTCCTAAGCCCTAAAGCCATCACGCAGACCCGTTTGATCGAGCCATGGGTTGCTGCCATCGAGGCGGCATCAGGAGGGCGGATTGCGTTCGAAGTATTCCCGTCCATGTCATTGGGGGGCAAACCGTCAGAGCTTTACGGTCAAGTCCGTGATGGTGTTGCAGATGTCGTGTGGACGCTGCCCGGATACACCCCCGGCGTATTTCCTCGCGTAGAGGTTTTTGAACTGCCCAACGTACATGGCGGCGATGCTTTGGCGACCAACCGCGCTATTCAAGACATGATGCCTGATCTGGCTGCTGACTTTGATGACATCCATCCGCTTCTTGTGCACGTACACGCCGGAAACGCGCTTCATCTCGCATCGGGTAATGTAACAGAGCTGCAAGATTTCGAGGGCCTCAAGATTAGAAGCCCTTCGCGGACAGGCGCGTGGATGCTTGAGGCTTTGGGCGCAGAGCCTGTGGGCATGCCTGTTCCTGCGCTGCCGCAAGCTCTTGCCAAAAAGACAGTTGATGCAGGGCTTGTGCCTTTTGAGGTGGCGATCCCGCTCAAACTTGCCGACCTAACGACGGCTTCTGTTGAGTTGGATGGTGGCGCACGATTTGGCACGTCCACCTTCCTTTTTGCGATGAACAAGAACAGTTATGCATCTTTGCCTGCTGACCTTCAGGCGATCGTCGATGAAGTGTCGGGCCGTGTTTTGTCAGAGGCTATGGGCGCGGCATGGAATGAGATGGAGCCACTGGGTAAAGAGCGCGCCCGCGCGGCTGGCGCAACCGTAAGCGCCTTGTCGGCGGAAAATACGGCGGCCTTTGATGATCCGTTTCAGCAAGTGGCGGATCGCTGGGTGAGCGAAGTGAACAGCATTGGTATTGACGGTGCTGAGTTGCTTGAGCGCGCCCGCGAGGCAGTTGCAAAGCACTCGAAATAGAGATGTCTTTACGGCTGTGCTAAGGATGATGCGGCCTGCTGTACCAAGTGGGCCACGTCATTTAGCAGTTCTGCCAGCGGGCTGGTTTTGCGCCAGATCATTCCGATTTGCCGCGAGGGTTGCGCACCATCAAGCGCCGAAATCGCCACGGGTGCCGAACGGGTCTCTACCTCAACGGCCATCTGCGGGATTAATGTGACACCGATACCCGCACCAACCATCTGAACCAAAGTTGACAAAGACGTGCCGTCTAGACCCTCCCAAGGGCGAACAGATGGGCCTGTGCAGAACGATAATGCTTGGTCGCGAAAACAGTGCCCCTCCTCCAAAAGTAAAAGCCGCATCGCCGCCAGCCCTTTTGCATCTGGTGGGGGTAACTGCGCATCAGCAGCGGGGCGGACAAGCACAAAGTTTTCTTCAAAAAGCAGCACCTCGGCAAAGCTGGTTTCGCCCACGGGCAGGGCTAGCAACGCCGCATCAATTTTGCCGTCCGCTAGTTCTTGCAGCAACTTTGGGGTCATCGTTTCACGTATGTGGATGTCGAGGCCGTCATAGCTTTGGGTCAGTGCACCGATAACTTTGGGCAAAAGATAGGGCGCAATTGTCGGGATTACGCCAAGGCGAAGTTTGCCACTTAGCTTGCTTTGTTGTGAGCGCGCCAAGTCCGTCAACTCATCGACAGAGCGTAAAATATCGCGGGCACGTTCAACAACGGTTTCACCGAATGGCGTTAGGCCTAGGTTGCGGGGTGTGCGCTCAAACAAGGCTGATCCAAGGGCAGCTTCCATTTCTTTGATCTGCATGGACAGGGCAGGTTGAGAAATTGCACACACCTCGGCAGCACGCCCAAAGTGACGTTGTTGGACCAGCGCATCAAAATATCGCAGCTGTTTGAGGGTTAAATTAGCCATAGGGAAAACTTATCGCATTAATCAGAAAATACAACTTATCCTAATGGAAAACCTTTGCTAGAACTATTCTAAATTAGCAACATTGGAGATTCTCATGGACGGCGCATTCGACGACATCAACAACGAAAAATCAGGCAAATGCCCTGTTATGCACGGCGCGCACTCCGCTAAGGGGACGCAGGCGAACCAACATTGGTGGCCGAACCAACTGAACCTCAAAATGCTGAGCCAGAACGCGCCAAGCGTCAGCCCAATGGATGCTGACTTCAATTATGCTGAAGCGTTCAAGGCCCTTGATCTGGATGCACTACGCGCCGATTTGAAAGCGTTGATGACAGACAGTCAAGATTGGTGGCCTGCGGACTACGGCCACTATGGCCCATTCTTTATTCGGATGGCGTGGCACTCTGCGGGTACATACCGTGTGCATGATGGTCGCGGTGGTGCGGGTTCCGGCAGCCAACGTTTTGCGCCGCTCAACAGCTGGCCAGACAACGGCAACCTCGATAAAGCGCGCCGTCTGTTGTGGCCGATCAAGCAAAAATACGGTGCTGCAATTTCGTGGGCGGACTTGATGATTCTCGCGGGCAACGAAGCCCTTGAGACGATGGGCTTCGAACCATACGGCTTCGCCGGTGGTCGCGAAGATATCTGGGAGCCTGAAGAAGACATCTACTGGGGTCCTGAAACCGAGTGGCTCGCAGACGAGCGTTACAGTGGCGATCGTGAGTTGGTACCTGTCTTGGGTGCAGTGCAGATGGGTCTGATCTACGTCAATCCAGAAGGACCAAATGGCAATCCTGACCCGTTGGCATCAGCGCGTGATATTCGCGAAACCTTTGGCCGCATGGCCATGAATGATGAAGAAACCGTAGCGCTGATTGCGGGTGGTCACACATTTGGCAAAGGCCACGGTGCCGCAGACCCCGAGCAATATGTGGATGCGGAACCTGAGGGTGCTGGCCTTGAAGCAATGGGCTTTGGTTGGGCAAACTCATACGAGAGCGGAAAAGGTGAGCACACAATTACTTCTGGCCTTGAAGGTGCGTGGACCACAAACCCAGCGGTTTGGGACAACAACTACTTTGAGAACTTATTTGGTTACGACTGGGAGCTGACTGCAAGCCCTGCAGGTGCCAAGCAGTGGAAGCCGGTTCAGGCGGAAGCTCAAGGTACCGTGCCAGATGCGCACAACCCCGAAAAGCGCCACGCGCCTGTGATGTTCACGTCTGATTTGGCCATGCGCGAAGACCCGGCCTACGCCAAGATCTCACGTCGCTTTTACGAAAACCCTGAAGAGTTCAAACAGGCGTTCGCAAAGGCTTGGTTCAAACTAACACACCGTGACATGGGGCCACATAACGTCGGTCTCGGCCCGCTTGTTCCGGCTGAGCCTGAGTTGTGGCAAGATCCTGTGCCTACGGTAGATCACGCATTGATCGATGCTGCAGATGTGACTGCATTAAAAGCGGATATCCTTGCGTCAGGTGCAACACCACAAGAGCTTGTTGCCCTTGCGTGGGCCTCTGCATCTACTTTCCGTGGTTCAGATAAGCGCGGTGGTGCAAATGGTGCGCGCATTAGCTTGGCGCCACAAAAAGACTGGGCGGTTAACGCGTCATATGGCTTTGATGGTACGATTGCTAAACTTGAAGCTGTGCAAGCGGCCTTCAATGGCGCGCAGTCTGGTGACAAGAAAGTGTCATTGGCTGACCTGATCGTGCTGGGTGGTTCTGCGGGACTTGAGGCCGCGGCAAAAGCTGCTGGTAGCGACATCTCTGTGCCGTTCACACCGGGCCGGACAGACGCCACACAACAGCTAACTGACGTGGACAGCTTTAGCGTAATGCAGCCCACTGCCGAAGGGTTCCGTAACTTCTTCCCTGCAGGCAACGTCCGTTCTGCGGCCGAGCACTTGGTGGACCGTGCGCAATTGCTAACCCTAAGCGCGCCGGAAATGACTGTGCTCATTGGTGGTTTGCGTGTGCTCGATATCAATGCAGGCGGCACAAAGCACGGTGTTCTGACGGATCGCCCTGGTACGTTGAGCAACGACTTCTTCCGCAACTTGCTCTCAACTTTAGGTGCGTGGACGAATGTTGGCGACGGCACCTATAAAACGTCTGAAGGCGGTGAGTGGACGGGTACAGAAGTTGACCTTCTGTTCGGTTCGAACTCAATCCTGCGCTCTTTGGCTGAGGTCTATGCTTCCGATGATGCAGAGCAGAAGTTCCTCGCGGACTTTGTGGCGGCTTGGGTCAAGGTGATGGAACTGGACCGCTTTGATCTGGCGGCATAAGCCATTTCATAATTGAAAATTAAAAACGCCGCGCTTTGACTAGCGCGGCGTTTTTTTATGCGGGGTAGGCCTTGCGAAGATAGTCATCTATTGCGGGCTTGTAGTGGACAAGCTCATCACTGACAGGTGCAAAGCTTTGTAGTCGCGCATCGTAATCCAGAACAGACTGGGGCCACTCAACGGGCAGGCTAAGTGCCTGCTCAAACGCTCTGATCCATGCGAACGTGACCGCAAACCCACAGTCGCAAAGCCAAAGCGTGTCTGGGTCAAGCGGGCTGTCGCGCAGCAATAGCGCTAATGCGTTAAGGTGCTTTGTGATCTCTGCACCACCGGCTTTCACAGCGTCTGCGTTGCGGGTTTCGTGCGCTACTTGAGGATACATGGCCCGCACCGCTGGTTCGAGCCGCGTGTCATGCAGCCTGCCTTTTTCGCGGGCCTTTGCGCGAAGTTGCACTGTGTCGGGCAACATCGGAACGTCTGGATAGGCCTCGTTGAGGTACTCCGCGATGGCTTCGGAATCCGCCAACATAAAGCCTTCATCCACCATGGCGGGAAGATTCCCAGACGGAACAATCGCCTTATACTCCGCAGATCCGTAGCCGCCGGGTGGGGGCAATTCTTCCCACGCCAGCCCTTTGTGGCGCATGGTGATCCGCAATTTGGCGCAATATGTCGCGACCGGTACTGAATAAATGGTCAGCATAGTTTTCCAATCTCAAATCAAAAAAGGGGCCAACCGCAGATGCAATTGACCCCCTTGGGTTTGGCTAAGGGCGCTGATTACTCAGCAAGCAGCTGCCATTTTTTGCCCAACGTGTCGAAGAAGCCCTGCTCTTGCTTCAGCGTGATCCACGTGTTGACGTAGTTGATCCACACTTGATCTGCTTGTGGCAAAAGCATCGCGATTGGCGTGGGTGCGCGACCCTCGGCAACTGGCACGATCATCAGTTGGTCGTATTGTGCGACCAGTTTGTTTGCCTCAACGTTTGAGGTGATGTTCGCGTCAGCACGGCCTGCGAGAACTTCTTGGAAGTCACGGGCAGGGGCTTCAACGATGCGGTACTGCGCGTCTGGGAAGAACTCTTTGACTTGCTTTTCTTGAGTTGTGCCCAAAGTTGCGGCGACTGAAACGTCAGCCTTGTTCAAATCATCCCAGCTTGAGAAACGACCTGCATTTTCTTTCAGCGTCAGTGGCACGGTGGCAAGGCTGAAGTAGCTGTCTGAATACCCTGCAGCTTTTGCGCGGCTTGGCGAAACAGAGGCTGACCCCGTGATGTGGTACTGGCCCGAGGTCACGCCGCTCACCAATGTTTTCCAGTCTGTTGCAACAAATTCAACTTCCACGCCCAGATCGGCAGCAAGCTGCGTCATCACATCTATGTCGTATCCGGTGTAGCTGTTTGTCGCGACATCGCGCATTGTCATTGGGTTCCAATCGCCAGTCGTGCCGACTTTCAGCACGCCATTTGAAAGGATTTCAATTAGGGCAGATTGTGCGGTCGCCTGTACGGAACTTGCCGCAAGAACGAGGGCCGCAGCAGCGATCTTAAAAAATTTCATGGGTATTCCTCTTTGTATTTTTAGGGCTAGTTAGGGTGAAATGGGCGGCAGGAAACTGGTAATCCCGATAAAAATTGCGTTGCGTGTCCTTTTTTACCATCACGCAGCTCTAGGAGAAGTGTAAACTATGGTTGCCTTAATTTCTATGCGAAAAGTGTCAAAGTTTTTTGACACTTTTCAAGCGCTGAAGGATGTGTCCCTTGATGTGAACCTTGGTGAGAAGGTTGTCATCTGTGGTCCGTCCGGCTCCGGTAAGTCGACGCTGATCCGCTGCATTAACCGTCTTGAGGCACATGAGCAGGGCGAAATCATCGTAGATGGTGTGACGCTAACTGATGATAAGGCGACCCTTGAGAAAATCCGTGGCAACGTCGGGATGGTCTTTCAGCAGTTCAATTTGTTCCCTCATCTGACGGTGCTTGAAAACCTGACCCTTGGCCCGCGGCGCGTTTTGGGGCTGGATCCGAAGGCCGCCGAAGAACGTGCGATGAAATATCTTAATCGCGTTCGAATTCCGGATCAGGCTGATAAGTTGCCGCGCCAATTATCTGGTGGTCAGCAGCAACGTGTGGCTATTGCGCGATCTCTTTGTATGGAGCCGCGCATTTTACTTTTCGATGAGCCTACCTCGGCCCTTGATCCGGAAATGATTGCCGAAGTACTTGATGTGATGTCCGAGTTGGCGCGTGACGGAATGACCATGGTGGTTGTAACCCACGAGATGGGTTTTGCCCGCCGCGTTGCCGATAAGATGGTATTCATGGATAAGGGCCAAATCGTTGAGGTGGGCCCCACGGAACAGGTCTTTACAGCCCCGAAATCTGCGCGCTTTGGTGCGTTTATCCAACAAATTCTGAACCACTAGGGGCGTGTTATGAAACGTTTGATTGTTCTTGCGCCACTGGCCTTGCTGTTGTCGGGCTGTTCTGGAAATTGGGGGTGGTATGTAGTTGACCCTCGCACTGCCAACGGGCTTGCCAACCTTAAATTCATGGCGACAGGTGCCTACAACACCATTTTGATGTCACTGACCGCCATTCTTATTTCAGTTGTTGTCGGGCTTTTGATTGCGCTCCCAGGGTTGTCCAGCAAGCGCCGCTACCGCGCGATTAACCGAACATATGTTGAGGTGGTGCGCGCGGTGCCGATCCTTGTTCTGATCCTTTGGGTGTACTATGGCCTGCCGCAACTTACAGGCCTGACGCTGAACGTGTTCTGGGCCGGTGTGCTGGCACTTGCCCTGTCGGATAGTGCATTTCAGGCCGAGATTTTCCGCGCTGGCATTCAGTCAATCAGCCGTGGTCAATATGAGGCAGCGCAGTCTATTTCGTTGAACTACCGTGACACGATGCGCTTTGTCATCTTGCCCCAAGCTATCCGCCGTATCCTGCCTGCATTGGGCAACCAGCTGGTCTATATGCTCAAGATGTCGTCTCTGGTGTCGGTGATCGGGATGCAAGAATTGACCCGCAAGGCGAACGAACTGGTGGTCTCCGAATACCGGCCCCTCGAGATTTATACTATTTTGGTGTTGGAATATCTGGTTCTTATCCTCATTGTGTCTGCAGGCGTTCGTTGGCTTGAACGGCGTATGAAAGCGGCGGACTAAATATGCAAAAAGATGATCTGACGACCGGCCCGATCTCGGGTCATTTCCGCGCGCTTGCGGTTCCGGCAGCCTTCGGAATGTTGTTCGCCACTCTCTATAACGTGGTCGATGTTTATTTCGCCGGCATGTTGGGCACTGAGGCACAGGCAGGTTTGGCCATTGGGTATCAGGCATTTTTCATCATGATGGCCGTGGGGTTTGGCCTTGGGTCTGCGCTCAGCGCGCTTGTAAGTAACGCAAAGGGACGCAAGGACGGCACCTCGTCGCGCAGGTTGGCGGCCCAAGGGATTAGTTTTGGTTTGATCGCAACGGCTTTTCTGATGTGTATCGGGGCGTTTTCTGGCCCGTTCTTGATTGCGCTCGTCTCCGAGGAGGGCGCCTACCGCGATGCAGCCTTGGGGTATTTCAATTGGCTGTTGTTCGCGCTGCCTGCGTTTTTGCTGGCCTACGGTACTAATGGTATTTTGCAATCTCACGGTGATACAGTTTCGATGCAGCGTGGCTTGATGGTGGCGTTCGTGGCGAACATCGGACTGAACCCATTGTTCATTTTCGGCATTCCCGGCGTGTGGGGCGGCATGGGCTTTAACGGTATCGCGGCGGCTACGATGCTGTCACAGACGGGTGTAATGATCTGGATCTTCTCGCGGGTGTTCGCGCTAGAGATGATGCAGGGTGTGCCCCGTGATGCGTTTATCCCCACATGGGCCAGTTTCCGTGAAATCTTTGCGCAAATGTTACCGACCACTACGGCGCTTGTGGTGATGTTTGTCTCTGGCTTTGTGGTACAATTCGCCCTTAAAGGATTTGGTGGCGAGGCTATCGCGGCCTATGGGGTCGGTCTTCGGATTGAACAAATTTTGCTGTTGCCGGTTCTGGGTATGACCGGTGCGCTTTTGCCTATTGCAGGACAAAATTTTGGCGCGGGTGAGCATGACCGCGTTCGCGAAGCCCTGCGCTTTTGCTGGAAAGTTGGCTTTGTCATGGCCGCTATCGCGTTGCCGTCGTTATGGTTTGGCGGGCATTTTGCGATGGGGCTCTTTACGGATGATCAGGCGGTCATCGAGATCGGGGCAAGCTACCTGCGTGTCGATGCAATCCTGTTCCCCGTTTACATGATGCTCTTTTCAATCAACTCAATCCTACAAGCACTTAAGAAACCAATTTGGACTTTGTGGATCAGCATCTACCGCCAAGGTTTGGGCGTGGGCCTGTTCATCTGGGTTTTCGTAAGCCTTGCAGGCTTTGACGTGATTGGCGTCTGGCTGGGTATCGCCATGGCTGTAGCAACCGGTTGGCTGCTGGCCATGTTCGTTGCGGGACGCGTTGCAAAGCGTGAGATGGGTGGCTTGCTGCGCGCAAGCTGATCAGAAGCTGACTTTCACGTTTGGCAGATCAAGGGCTTTGATCAATTCGCGCAGCTCGTTACGGGCGGCGACGTTTGAGATATTCATCTCCTTTACGCCAATATCGCGTAGATCAAGTAGGGTCAGCCCCCGTGGAAATAGCTCACGGAAAATAACCCGTTCGTTAAAGCCGGTTGCTGTCCGAAAACCGATGCGCTTTGCGAGCTTCCCAATGGCGGCTTCCATCTTCTTTTTGTTTACCATGTTTTGCGTACCCATACGGTTGCGCACAACGATCCAATCAATAGGCGTTAGGCCTGCTTTGGCGCGCAACTGACGCGCGGCCCATACCATTTCGGAATACACTGAAGGGCCTGTGATGTTGGTGCCTTCTGTGTCTACGTGGGCCAACAAGTCAAAGTCGATAAAGCTATCGTTTAGGGGCGTGATCAGGGTATCTGCAAGAGAGTGCGCCACTTGGCTTAACCGCGTGTGAGAGCCGGGGCAGTCGATCAATATAAAGTCATTGTCCGCATCAAGTGTAGCAACACCAGCCGTTAGGCGGGCATCATAAATGTTTTCGCCCTCCGCCAACGTTGATTGGTCCAGCTCGGGCAAATCTAGGTAAGTCGGCGTGGGCAGTTCAAGACCTTCGGCATTCAGAAAAGTCTGGCGGTTCGTAATGTAGCGCCCCAGCGTTTTTTGGCGCAGGTCCAAATCAAGGCATCCGACACGGTGGCCCATCCGCGACAGGGCTGTGGCTACGTGCATGGACACCGTGGATTTTCCCGCGCCGCCTTTTTCATTTCCTACAACGATAATATGCGCCATGTACTCGGCCCTTTGATTTGTCTTTTTGCATCCGCAAAGATGCTTTTGAGCGACTATATGTGGCGTTGCAACCCAATGAAAGCACAACCGCGCAACACTGGTGAAACTGTAATCAACCAATGAAAAAACGCCGCCCCAGATAAGGAGCGGCGTTTGAATTCAACACGCAAATGTGCGGCGGGTTTAGAAGCCCAAGCCAGCGTATTTGTTTTTGAACTTGGATACGCGACCACCAGTATCCATCAGCTTTGTGTTACCACCGGTCCATGCTGGGTGCGCGGATGGGTCGATGTCCAAAGCGATCTGGTCACCTTCGGAACCCCAAGTGGATTTCATTTCAACGATATCACCGTTTGTCATTTTGACTTTGATGATGTGGTAGTCAGGGTGGGTATCTTTTCTCATGACATCCGCTCCTTAAGATTTCTTGGGACGGTAGTTTGTTTGCTCGGCGATACGAGCAGACTTACCGCGACGCTCACGAAGATAGTATAGTTTCGCGCGACGCACACGGCCACGACGTACTACTGTGATGCTGTCAATGTTGGTGGAGTGCAGCGGGAATACGCGCTCAACACCTTCACCGAAGGAGATCTTGCGAACAGTAAATGATCCGGCAATGCCTTCACCGTTCTTGCGCGCAATGCAAACGCCTTCGTAGTTTTGCACACGGCTGCGTGTGCCTTCGGTTACTTTGTAACCAACGCGGATGGTGTCACCCGCCTTAAAGTCGGGAAGCTCGTTCCCAAGGGCCGCAACTTGTTCGGCCTCCAGTTCAGCGATCAGGTTCATGATCGTCTCCTATGTTGCTCACGGTTTGCCCGCGATGGTGTGGCGCAGCCTCAGAGCTCTCGGGTGTCGTTCGGGTCCGCCGTGGCGCCCGCCAGAGGTTAGGTCACTATTCCTTATGTGCCGCACCAGTTCCCTATGTCGCGATACCCGTTGTCGAAACACCAAAGGGTCATGTGCGCAAGTTCACTAATACAAGCGGTGTCCGAATCCATTAACGCGGTCAGACTTGCGCCGTATAAGGCCTTTCGCCGGTTCGTGACAACCCCTTGTGTGCCACGCTTTGTATTCATTTCAAGGATTGCTACGGTGCTTTGGCGGCTCATGTAAATAACTGGTAAACCCTGCACATGTCGCCTATTTGTACCGCCTATGTTGAACACTGCCTTTGCCTTTCATGCCTGCGTCTGAGCGCTCTAATATGATCGACGCGCCTGACGCCGTCGATGCGCCATTGGCGCGCCTCGGCTGGACCCCTTTCTTTGAGGCGCAGCTTGAGGGTTTGTCATCAGGTATTCCCGACTTTCCCGCCGCCGCACAGCCAACGCGGGTCACCGCGGTGCACCGTAATACGCTTCGGGTGATTGGCCTTGATGTTGATCTAACCATTCCGCACGCTTTTGAGGCGACCGTTGGTGATTGGCTGATGCTTAACCCAAAGACGAATACAGCCTGTGCGCGGCTTGAACGCAGCAGTCTGATTAAACGCAAAGCCGCGGGACGGATCACCTACACCCAGTCTATCGCGGCCAACATCGATACAGTGTTTATTGTGTCTTCGTGCAATGCTGATTTCAACGTCGCACGTCTTGAGCGTTACGTGGCGTTGGCGTTTGAGGCGGACACAACGCCCGTCATCATCCTGACCAAAGCGGATTTAAGCGACGACCCTGATGGATATGTGGCTCAGGCCCAAACCATTTCTGAGCGCGTCTCTGTTCTGGCGCTTGATGTGCGCAACACAGATCCGTCCGATGCGTTGGCCCCGTGGGTACAGCTGGGCCAAACGATTGCATTTTTAGGGTCATCTGGAGTGGGTAAGTCCACACTCGTGAACGCACTTTCGGGACAGATAAAAGCGGCGACTCAAGGTATTCGCGACGATGACGCAAAGGGACGCCACACCACCACCCACCGCGAGTTGCACCAGCTGCCAAATGGATGCGCAGTTCTGGACACACCGGGCATGCGCGAGTTGCAACTGACGGACGCTGCTTCCGGTATCAAGGACGTTTTTGCCGATCTCATCGAGGTCGCTGCACAATGCAAATTCTCTGATTGTGCGCATCAGTCTGAACCGAAGTGCGCCATCAAAGCAAGTATCGCAGATGGCAGTGTTGATCCCGCGCGTGTTGAGCGTTGGCAAAAGCTACAAGACGAAGATGCGCATAATTCAGAAGCTGCCACTCAAACTGCGGCCCACCGCAAGGCCCGTGACAAATCACTGGGAAACACGATCAAGGGCCTGCAAAAAGGTAACCGCAAGAAATAGGGCCTAATCCTTTTTGAGGTGCGCTTGCCAAAGATCAGGCCGTCGCTCTTGGGTGATGCGTTCAGATTGTTGCTGACGCCACTGGTCGATCTTTTTGTGGTTTCCGCTGGTCAGAACATCAGGAATACTCATGCCTTCCCACTCGGCCGGACGGGTGTACTGCGGGTGCTCTAAAAGCCCATTCGAAAAACTTTCCTCAACCGTGCTTTCGGCGTTTCCAAGAACACCCGGCAATAACCGCACCGTGGCATCCAAAAGCATTTGAGCGGCCAACTCACCACCCGTGAGCACGAAATCCCCAAGGCTGACTTCCATGATGTCAAAGCGCTCAAGAACGCGCTCGTCCACCCCTTCAAACCGACCACAAAGCAGCGTCACACCGTTTTCGCGTGCAAGGGCTTGGGCCATGCCTTGGTCAAACTTTTTCCCACGCGGGCTGAGGTAAATCATCGGATGCCGTGCGCCGCGGTGCGCAGTTGCAAGGGCGTTGCCCACCACATCCGCGCGCATCACCATGCCTGCACCACCGCCCGATGGCGTGTCATCAACATTTTTGTGCCGACCCTCACCGAACGTGCGCAGGTCCGTTGTTTCTAACTGCCACACACCGTCTTTGAGGGCTTTGCCGGTCAGACTTTCGCCTAAAATACCTGGGAAAGCTTGGGGTAAAAGGGTCACCACACGCGCATCCCATGCTTGTGCCAAGCGGGGTTTGTCGGTCAGCAATTCGCGCGGTTTGAGTGACGCGGAAATAGACTTGCGCCCCACGGAGCGTTCTTCGCGAACGGGCTTTGTAGGCGTTTCAGCTGGCGGGGTTTGCGGCGCGTCAGTCATGGGATGTCCTCTTTCAACGTGCCTGTCGTGCAGTGCGTTGTGAGTGTGAGTATCGTTGATGCCGTAGGGCGTTCAAAAGAGACCTTCGGGTGGGTCAATAACCACGCGTCCGCCCGTGACGTCTACTGTAGGAACGGCTGCTTTGGTGAAAGGTACCAACACTGTGTCTTTCAACTTGGGGCCTTGGACTTCAAGCAAATCGCCCGCGCCGTGATCCATGACGTGCTTGACGGTGCCAAGCTCTGTTCCGCCAGTGTCAAACACCGCCAGACCGATCAGATCGGCGTAGTAGAACTCGTCATCCTCTGCTTGGGGAAGCTGCTCACGGGTGGCGAACAGATCAATGCCTCGCAGTGCGTCCGCATCTTCTTTGGTCACAACGCCCTCAATTTGGGCGGCGAAGCCATTCTTGATTTGCTGAACCAGAACCATCTCAATGCTGCGCGTGCCGCTTTCGTCTGTCAGCGCATAGCCAAAGATGTCTGGTGCAAAGCTGCAAAACGACTTGATGCGCACGTCACCCTGTACTCCGAATGCACCGGCGATTGTGCCTACCAAAACCTTGTCGGAGGTGCTCTGGGTCATTGAGGTATCTCACAAATTGAGTTGCGTATGGTGCCGCCCGCATTTTCGCAGGCTTCTGATGTGTTGCCCATCTGATAAACGATCCCTGCCAGAAAAGCAGCACCAACAAACATGATTAAGCGCATCAATCTGAACATGGCGGCTCAACCCTTTTCTTATGACGAGTCTAAATTGGTATAGGACGGTGCAATTGCGGTGTTCAGATAGCGTTTACTGCAATTCTAAGTCTTTGGTAATTTTGCCCCCGCGAGGGGAAAGTTAAAGAGCGTTTATATACGCCCAAAAACCTTGCCATCGGTGCGGGGACAAAACTGACAAAAGACTTACTCTTCTGCTGCAACCGCTTCTTCGGCTGGTGCTTCTTCAGCCGGTGCGTTTGCTGCTTCAGCTGCTGCCGCCGCTTTCGCTGCTTTTTCTTCTGCACGTTCCTGCGCTTTTTTGCCTGGAACGGCTTTCTTCATGTTGGCGCGCTCTTTCTTTTCGAGAAGACCAGCAGCTTCGAGGAAACGGCTTACACGGTCAGTTGGCTGTGCGCCTTCGCCCAGCCAGTACTGCACGCGCTCCATGTCCAGCTTTACGCGCTCTTCGCTGTCTTTGGGAAGGAGCGGGTTGTATGTGCCGAGCTTCTCGATGAAGCGGCCATCACGTGCCATGCGGCTGTCAGCTGCAACAACGCGGTAAAAAGGGCGTTTCTTAGAGCCACCACGGGCCAAACGGATTTTCATAGCCATGAGATTAATTCCTTTGATGGGTTATGATTGGTGTTTTTGGTGATGCTGAATAACTTCAGCGATGATGAAGTTGAGAAACTTCTTGGCAAATTCAGGGTCCAGATCGGCCCTGCCTGCCAAATCTTCTAACCGTGCGATCTGATGCGCCTCGCGCGTGGGATCGGACGGGGGAAGGTCGTGTTCGGCTTTGAGTTTCCCCACTGCCTGTGTGTGCTTGAAGCGCTCTCCGAGGGTGTACACAAGGATCGCATCCAAGCGGTCAATACTCGCGCGGTGCTCTGCCAAAACGGCGGCGGCTTTAATTACTGCATCAGTCAAGAGCCCATCCTTTCGGGGTGAATTCAGGATCGCGGTAGTGATCGATTTCCATTTCGATACCGTGACGCAGCTGGCTGTTGTTCAACGCGTCTGGTGTCGGGTGGCGGTAAACCACATCGTGGTCGTCAACGCTGGGTGCATCCGCATCTTTGGTACAGCCAAGGCGTTCGGCCAAACGGATTGCTTCAAGGTTTTTGGGGTCAAGATAGCTGACGGCAGTGTCCCAGTTCAGCGTCTCATAGGCATAGTCGCGCACCGCATGTGTAGCTTCAAGCGCGATGCCGCGGCCCGCCACTTTGGGCCAGATGATCCATGCTAATTCTGCGGTAGGCCAGCCTGCGGGCTGCCAGACACCTGCCATGCCATAAGTCTCGTCGGTGATGCGATCATGGATCATCCACATGCCAAAGCCGCGAATATTCCAATGCCCGATTTCGGCTGCATAAAGCATCCACGCCTCATAGGCATTCAGAGGGCCGCCCATAAATCGTGAGCGGTAGCTGCTGAAGGTGGTTTTGAAGTTGGGGTAATCCTCAGTCTCTGGCCCACGCAGAGACAGCCGCTTTGTATTGAGGACAGGGATATTTGCAGTGTGCATTATGCGGCCCCTCCCTGAACAACGTCAAAGAGTGGCGCTCCAAAAACAACTGGTGCAAAGCAGCGCATGATGCGCGCTGTGTTGATGATCGCAGTGCGGATCATTTCTTTTTGCCAAAGCCCGTCAAACCGGGGGGCAAACCGCCGCCACCACCGAGGCCGGGGAAACCGCCTAAACCACCAGCCCCGCCAAGACCCGCCGGCATTTTGCCACCCGCCATTTGTTGCTGTGCTGCTTCAATCTCGGCTTGTGAGGGGCCACCCTTTCCGAACATGCCCTTCATAGCTTGTTTCATCATGCCGCCTTTGCCCATCTTGCCCATTTTCTTCATCATATCGGACATCTGACGGTGCATTTTCATGAGCTTGTTCAATTCGCTCACCTCAAGGCCGGCACCCTGTGCAATGCGCTTTTTGCGGCTGGCTTGCAAAAGCTGCGGGTTGGCGCGCTCTTTCTTGGTCATTGAATTGATGAGCGCGATCTGGCGGCGCAGGATGCTGTCGTCGAAACCGCTTTCCTCAACTTGCTTGGCCATCTTTTTCATGCCGGGCATCATACCCATGATGCCTTCCATTCCGCCCATTTGCAGCATCTGGTTAAGCTGCATCTTAAGATCGTTCATGTTGAACTGACCTTTTTGGAAGCGCTTCATCATGCGCTCGGCTTGTTCGGCCTCAATGGTCTCTTGCGCTTTTTCAACAAGGCTGACGATGTCGCCCATGCCAAGGATACGGCCTGCGATACGTTCTGGGTGGAACTCCTCAAGGGCGTCCATTTTCTCACCAAGACCCACAAACTTGATCGGCTTGCCTGTAACTGCGCGCATAGAAAGAGCCGCGCCGCCCCGTCCGTCACCGTCCATACGGGTCAGCACAACGCCAGAGATGCCAATCTTTGCGTCAAATTCTTCGGCCACTTCCACGGCGACCTGACCTGTCAGGCCATCGACAACCAAGAGCGTCTCGCGCGGGTTCACCACATCGCGGACGTCCTCGACTTCTTTCATCAGGGTTTCGTCGATCTGCAAACGGCCCGCCGTATCAAGCATATAGACGTCATAGCCGCCCATTGTTGCCTGCTGTTTGGCCCGTTTCGCAATTTGTACAGCGCTTTCACCGGCAACGATCGGCAAAGTATCTACGCCAATCTGCGTTCCGAGAATGGCCAACTGTTGTTGCGCAGCGGGGCGATAAATGTCGAGAGAGGCCAGCAGAACGCGTTTGCCGTTTTTCTCTTTTAGCCGCTTGGCAAGTTTACCGGTGGTTGTCGTTTTACCGCCACCTTGCAAACCGACCATCAAGATGGGGGCAGGGGCGTTGTCGATTTTTAGTGATCCGATTTCACCTTCGTCACCGGCCAGAACATGAACCAATTCGTCATGGACAATTTTGACGACTTGCTGCCCGGGCGTGACCGATTTAGTGACCGATTGCCCCGCAGCCTTTTCTTGCACGGCTTTGATGAAGTCACGTGCAACGGGCAGGGAAACGTCAGCCTCAAGAAGAGCAACACGTACTTCGCGCAGCGCTGTTTTGACGTCATCTTCGGAAAGCGCACCTTGCTTGGTCAGCCGATCGAATACACCTGATAGGCGATCTGATAGATTTTCAAACATACGCGTGCCCCTTTGCACTTTGTTCCATTTGGCCCAAACATAAGGACCAATCCGAAAAAACCTAAATACCCCCGTGGGCGCAACGCGCTGACGGAGGGCGATCTTTGGTAGATACCATAAAGACCGGAAGTTTGAGACTTCCGTGATTTGGCTTGCGTTTAGGCCGAGCGGCGCAATGAGTCAATAGAAGCGGCGCTGTACTAATGTGTGTCCGACTTCTTCTTGAAGAGCAGCTGTGGTGAACGGGCAGAAAGCAAGATTGCCTGTCTGCCCGCCTGATTGTGTAGCCTTACGACAGGGCTGCGATTTGCTCTTCGGCTTCGGCCAATTTGGCTTCTGCATCCGCACCCAAGCGGTCTGCTGCGATCACGGTCACATCGGTGATGCCGATGAAGCCCATAAAGAAGCGCAGCCACGGTGTTGCGAAATCAATCGGGCTGTCCACTTGTGTGCCGCCGGAAGTCACGACCACATATGCTTTCTTGGCTTCAAGCAGACCTTTGGGGCCATCCGCGCTGTAGCTAAATGTGCGACCTGGGACGGCAACTTGGTCGGCCCATGCCTTAAGAGCGGCAGGTGGCGCGAAGTTGTAGATCGGCATGCCGATTACGATTGCGTCGGCAGCTTCAAGTTCTGCGATCAAGGTGTCTGACAACTCAAGTGAAGCGGCTTGCTCGGCTGAGCGGTCAGCCTTTGGCAAACCGCGGCCCGTAACAAAGCCCAAATCAACAAGTGCAGGAGGTGTTGCGGCTAGATCACGGGTGGCAACAGTGCCGCCCAATTTTGCAACGACTGCGTCTACAAGCATACGGCTTGAGGCAGAAACTGTATCGGATGACGTATCAAGGCGAAGAATATTGGAGGGCATGTACTGTACTTTCTAGCTGAAAAATCTCTGGTCTGTCTTCTATTCGATCCGCAAAGTTGAACATATTGGGCAAAGTTGTGGTGTGTTCTGTTGAATTGTGCACAGTGAGATTTGCGGATAACAGTGAGATTTGCGGATAATAGATACACGGAGTGGATCGTGAATGACTGGGATGAAATCCGCACGGCCTTTCAGGTGGCGCGCAACGGTACCGTAAGCGGGGCTGCCGAGGTATTGGGCGTGCATCATGCTACTGTAATCCGCCATATTGATGCGCTTGAGGGCAGGCTTGGAGTGAAGCTGTTCCAGCGCCACGCGCGCGGCTACACTGCTACGGAAGCCGGCCAAGACTTGTTGCAGGTCGCTGCAACCACAGATGAACAATTCACTCAGCTTGTTGGACGCCTCAAAGGGCGTGGCGAGGGGGTATCGGGTGATTTTGTTGTAACATCTCTTGCAGGTATTTCGCCGCTTTTGAGCGGTGTAGTCAGTGATTTTCAGGTGCAGCACCCTGATTTACGTGTGCGGTATCTGACGGGTGAACGGTTGTTCCGCCTTGAATACGGCGAGGCCCACGTGGCCATTCGCGCAGGCGCAGCACCGGATCAGCCTGACAATGTTGTGCAGAAGTTCATGAAGCAACGTATGTGCCTTGTGGCGCACGAAAAATATGTAGCGCGCAAAGGGTTGCCGAAAAACGGCGATCTTTCGGGGCATGGCTTTGTGAGCCACGATAGCCGTTCTTCGCGTGCGCCGTTCATTCAATGGTTGGGGCGTGAAGTCCCTGAAGATCAGATTGTGTTCCGCACTTCCGATAATCGCAGCATGGAAGATGCGATCGCTGCGGGTGCTGGCATTGGCTTTGTGCCTGAATGGGAATTGGCCATGCGTGATGATCTGTACGAGGTGATGCCATCCCTTGATGAGTGGTCCGTCCCCATGTGGCTTGTCACCCACGTAGATTTGCACCGCACCGCCAAAGTGCAGGCATTTCTCAAGCATCTCAAGAGTATGGCTAAGACGTGGACTTTTGCGCAGGACTAAGCGCGGTCTGGCGGCGTTATTCGTCTTCAAGCTGCGCGGCAAGAAATGCTTCAAACGCATCAAGGTTCACTGGCTCGAACTGACCAAAGCTTTGCATCCATGTGCTAGGACCGCGTAACGCGTCCGGCTCAAGCTTGCACCACTTTACTCGCCCGCGCTTTTCTTGTGAGATAAGTCCTGCTTTTTGCAGGATGATAAGGTGCTTACTTATGGCAGCCAAAGACATGTCAAAGGGCTCTGCCACGTCAGTCACTGCCATGTCGTCTTCAAGCAGCATCGACAGGATCGCGCGACGTGTGGGGTCCGCGAGTGCGGCAAATGTTGCATCCAGATCGGTCATGTTGTGAATGTGATTGGAGGCAAAAATGGTGATCGTCAACCATTTGGTTGAATAATGAATTTTGCTGAAACCTATCGCATCGTCTGCGGCGAAATATTATTATCATTATTTATCAATGACTTGCCTCAAATCAGGTGTTATTGACTCGGATGCTTTCTGGCAATAGCTATCCCGCAAGACCACGAAAGGTGTGGGCATGGAAACTGAGCCTGACAAAAGACGGCTTGAAGAGCTGGATGCGCGTATAAGCGCGCTGAAGCATACCCAAACGCCTAAACCGGAAGCGGAAGAGCATTATTCAATGGCCCAGCAGGGTTGGCGAATGGTGACAGAGTTGGTCTCCGGTCTGTTGATCGGGGTTGGCTTGGGATACGGATTGGATGTGCTTTTTGGCACGCTGCCGATATTCTTGGTCGTATTTACATTATTGGGTTTCGTTGCCGGGGTGAACGTTATGATACGCACCTCCAAGGAGATTCAGACCGAAGCGGTGGCTCATGAAGCCGCCAAGCAGAGCAAAGAGGGCTAAGTATGGCGTCGAACACAGAGCAAACCGCTGGTCAAACACCAAAGGGTACTAAAGGTATTGGGTTAGCGCTGATCGCAGCTGCGATTTTGCTGTTTGTTGTCGGGCTGGTAGGGACGAAAGATCCCGCTCTTTCGATCCACCCAATGGATCAATTTGAAATCAAACCAGCGTTTGGTGGCAAAGATCTCTCTATTTTCACAGTCACGAATAGTGCTATCTGGAACTCCTTAGCAGTGCTCGCTGTGTTTGCACTAATGGTTGTCGGTACGCGCGGCCGAGCGATTATTCCCAGCCGAGTTCAGTCAATTGCTGAAATGGCTTATGGGTTTGTTTACAAAATGGTGGAGGATGTAGCCGGTAAAGACGCGCTAGGTTTCTTCCCTTATGTGTTCACGTTGTTTTTATTCATTGTAGTAACCAATTTTCTGGGTCTGATACCGACATCTTTCACTCCGACTGCACAAATTGCAGTGACCGCTGTGTTGGCGATGGGGGTGTTTTTGACAGTGACACTCGTAGGATTTGCTAAGAATGGTGCAGGTTTTTTGGGTTTATTTTGGGTGTCATCAGCACCGCTACCGCTACGCCCAGTCTTGGCAGTGATCGAAATAATTTCGTACTTTGTCCGCCCCGTGAGCCACTCTATTCGCCTTGCGGGTAACGTGATGGCTGGTCACGCTGTTTTGAAAGTTTTTGCTGGGTTTGCTGGCGCACTGGGAGCGTTCTCCATTTTGCCAATCATGGGTGTTGTGGCGATCTATGCACTTGAGGTGCTGGTTTCATTCATCCAGGCTTACGTATTTACAATTTTGACGTGCGTTTATTTGAAGGACGCGCTTCACCCTTCTCACTAAGATTGAGACAATACCAACGACTACTATTTTTAAATTCCAAACCAAGGAGAAATGGATATGGAAGGCGATATCGCACAAATGGGTCAATTCATCGGCGCAGGCCTGGCAGCAATCGGTTCTGGTGCCGCTGCTATCGGTGTAGGCCACGTTGCTGGCAATTTCCTGGCAGGCGCTTTGCGTAACCCATCTGCCGCTGCTGGCCAGACTGCTACTTTGTTCATCGGCATCGCGTTTGCAGAAGCTTTGGGGATCTTCTCGTTCCTCGTCGCTCTGCTTCTGATGTTCGCTGTCTAATCTTTGAACCTACCATTTCTTGACGGCAGCCCGTCCTAACTGACGGGCTGCCATCAAACTTCAAGGTTCAAGGAGGCCAAGATGGCAACTGATACATATGGCGCAGAACATGGGGCAGAAGCCGCTGGCATGCCTCAGCTTGAGTTCTCGACATTCCCAAACCAGATTTTCTGGTTGGTGATCGCAATTATCGCGATCTACCTGATCCTCAGTCGCGTGGCATTACCACGGATTGCTGCTGTTTTGGCAGAGCGTTCAGGTGCCATCACCAATGATCTGGCTGCTGCAGAAGACCTGAAACAACAGGCTCTTGATGCAGAAAACGTGTACAATCAAGCACTGGCAGATGCCCGTGCTGAAGCGCAGAACATCGCTAATGCAATGCGCGCTGAAATCCAGAAAGATTTGGATAAAGCAATCGCGAAGGCGGATGCAGAGATTGCTGCGCGCACAGCTGAATCAGAAGCAGCAATCGCCGAGATTCGTGCTGGCGCCAAAGAGAGCATTAAGGAAGTCGCCAAGGATACGGCCAAAGAATTGGTTGCCGCACTTGGTGGAAAAGCAGATGCACGCAGTGTAACCGCTGCTGTTACTGCGCGGATGAAAGGGTAAGCTATGAACAAGTTTCTGACACCTGCATTCGCCCTTTTGGCAACACCTGCCTTGGCAGCCGAAGGCCCTTTCTTTGATCTCAAGAACACAGACTTTATTGTTCTGTGTGGTTTCTTGGTGTTCATGGGCATTCTGTTTTTTTTCAACGTCCCATCCATGTTGATGGGTATGTTGGATAAGCGCGCTGCTGATATCAAATCTGAACTGGACGAGGCGAAAGACCTGCGTGAGGAAGCACAGACGTTGCTAGCGACATACGAGCGCAAGCAAAAAGAAGTGCAGGCACAAGCAGATCGTATCGTTGAAAAAGCAAGGGCCGATGCTGAGGCAGCGGCTGAGCAAGCCAAAGTTGACCTGAAAGATTCAATCGCTCGCCGTCTTGTGGCAGCGGAAGACCAGATTGCATCGGCAAATGCCGCTGCTGTGAAGGACGTTCGTGATAGCGCGATTGAGGTCGCCATCGGTGCCGCACGCGACGTTGTTGCGAAGCAAAGCACTGCTGCTAGCCTTAATAAATCTATCGATGATGGTATCGATGAGGTTGCAGCCAAGCTGCACTAATTTGACCAAATCAATAAACAGAAAGCCCCGTGCCCAATTTTGTGCTCGGGGCTTTTTTGTGCGCCTAACGTTTTATTTCTTTTTTGAGGCGTTTTTGTGCGATCAACTCATGAGCTTCGCGCTTTTGATGGGTATCAAGTGCGGCTTCCACAAAGTCCAAATGGGCAGTTACTGCACGGCGGGCGGCGTCAGGATCCCGGGCTTGGACAGCCGCGTTCATCGCACCGTGCTGCTTCAATAGAGTGTCACGTGTGGTGCGCTGTTTGAACATGATGACACGGTTGTAAAACACGCCTTCTTTCAAGAGATCAAACATCGAGCGCATCATGTGAAGCATGATAATGTTGTGGCTCGCTTCGATAATGGCCATATGAAAATCGGCATCCAAACGCGCCTCATCAGTTGAGTTACGTTTGGCGTGTGCAGCTTCCATTTTTTTATAAATTGTGTCGATAATTTTGAGGTCGGTGTCAGAGCCATGCACAGCGGCGCGTGCCGAAGCGATGCCCTCCATGTCACGGCGAAACCGAATATAATCAAAAACGGCTTCATCGTGGCTGGCAAACAGGGACACTAAGTTCTGATTAAATGCTGATCCAAGAACCTCTGCCACGTAGATGCCCGCGCTTGCCCGCGTCTCTAATAGCTTTTTGTCCTGCAACTCGGCCACCGCCTCACGAAGAGACGGACGTGATACGCCAAGGCGTTCGGCAAGGTCGCGCTCGGAAGGTAATCGCTCGCCTGGTCGCAGAACGCCGCGCAGAATAAGAAGTTCAATCTGGCGCACAACCGCGCCAGATAATTTCTCAGACCTGATCGGATCGAATGGCATATGGCCTCCTTGGATTGGTCAAACAATATGACCACCAAGCAGAATTGCCAATAGATCAGGCGTCAGTGGGTCGGATAATGAATTCGACGCGGCGGTTCTTAACGCGGCCTTGGGGTGTTTCGTTGGTGGCAATCGGGCTTGTTTCGCCTTGCCCCAATGCGCGCAGACGCCGTGGCGCGACGCCAGCATCCATCAAAACAGACGCAACCGCCTGGGCGCGACGAGTGGATAGATTGGCGTTGTATTCTTCGGACCCCGTGTCATCCGTATGACCATAGATGTCGATTGTGCTGTCAGGATAGCTTTGCAGGTTGCCAGCCAAAGCACGCAGGTCTCGCTTAAGATCGGCGCGCACATCGGCGCTGTCTGTTCCAAACAAAACATCTTGCGGCATTGTCACGATCAATTCTGAGCCCGTGTTTTCAATGGTGATACCGCTACTGGAAAAGTCATCCCGCAGATCTTGCGCTTGCGGGTCAAGGCGGGCTCCAATCGCACCGCCGAAACCTGCGCCAATCAATGCACCAACCACCGCTTGCTCGCGCCGTTGGCTACTGGTGTCGCCCTTGATCAGGCCCGTAGCCGCACCCGCGAGTGCGCCTATGACAGCGCCGTTTTTGGTGCGGAGGTTGGGGTCATCAGGGCTGGCGACGCCCTCAAATTCTGTACAGGCGCTAAGCGACAGCGTTGCGATTGTGCTGATCAGTAGGGTTTTCTTCAAAAACATCGGTCGCCTCATTATGCATATTTTTTGGTGAACTTGATTGAGGCCAATATGCGTCAGAGCAGCGTGTTATCGAATATCAGTACGGATTGATGCGCCAAAATACGCCGAGGTTGCTTTACGCGTCTGGTATCAGACGCGCAGTCTCATAGGCGAGCATCGCGCGCTTGACGGGAAGGCCCCAGTGATATCCCCCCAAGCCGCCTGATTTACGCAGTGCGCGGTGACATGGGATTAACCAACTGACGGGGTTGCGTCCAACTGCAGTACCAACGGCGCGGACTGCCTTTGGGTTGCCCACGGCGTGCGCGATTTCGGAGTAGGTAGTGACGTGGCCCGACGGGACCATAAGCAATGTCTCCCAGACTTTAATCTGAAACGGTGCGCCCATCAGGTGCAATGACGTGTCACCGCTTTGATTTAAGGCGGCACTTACCCAATTCTCAAGGGCGGCGCGGTTTTCAACGAAATGCGCGTGAGGCCAACGGCCGGACATATCGCGCCATGCGGCGTCTATACCGCAATCATCGCTGAACGCGAGGCCGCAAAGCCCGCGATCGGTCCCCATGGCCAGTGCTTGTCCAAAAGGGGTTGCGAACCAGCCGAAATAAATGGTCAGGCCTTTTCCCTTGCGGGCAAATTCACCGGGGCTCATGGCTTCCCATTTCACGAACAGATCGTGCAGGCGGCCTTTGCCAGATAACCCTACCTCAGCGGCAGTATCGAGCGTCGTGAAGTTATTGTGCAGCATGTAATTGGCATGACTGAGGGTCAGAAACTGTTGAAAGCGTTTGGGTGAGACACCTGCCCACTGACTGAATGTTCGCTGAAAATGCGCCGCACTCATGCCCATTTCGCTGGCGATATCATCAAGCGATAGTTGTTTGCCGTCGTGGGCATCAATCACCTCAATGGCACGTTTGATCAGCCCGTAGTGATAGGGTTCCGATTGATCTGCCTTGGCCATTTATGTGGGTCCTTGCTGCAAAGCCCTAATGCAGCGTAACGCAGATGTACTGTGGTTTGCGACCCAGTTCTTGCGGGTTTTAGGCAGCACAGATTATATCGCGAATATTGAGGTTTTGTGGGATCAGCCTGCGCATCAACTTAGCTTCCCATGCTGTTAGGACGCGGCGTGGTGCTTTGTGGGTTGGGTCCAAAATATCGGTTTTGGTGCTTGCGGGAATTCTAATCCGTTGGCTTTGCACATAGCCACAGCTTTCAATCCACAACCCGTTTACCATGATCAATGCATGCATCCGCAAAACGAGAGTGTGATAAACCAAGGGTCGCGCGCTGACGTAGCGGGATATTTTTCTGCGTGACAGTGCGATGATGGGGTAAACGGCTTCTTGAACGGCGAAGTGAATTTCGATCAGGGGATGTTGCATCATCACCATTTGCAGCGGAGCCATATAGAGCGAGTCGCTTTGCCGAGAGATGCTCTCCTCGGGCAGGGGGAGGACAAGCGGATCGGGCAGCGGGTTGTCCTCAGTCCCTCGCGTACGCTCAATGTGGCGCAAAGGCTGCAGGCCGTGATCGCGCGTCACCAGTTGATCGCCCACCGCAAGCCATTCAACGGGTAGCTCCCCTTGTGAGGTCATTACATATGAGCCTGGCCCAAGTCCTGATAGCACGGATCGCTTCTCCCGTTTGGTGTTAGATGTCCCTTCGTGATTACCCGCCAAGCGGCTAACAGTGCGTAAACACGCGCCCATGCTGTCAAGGTGTTTTTGCGACAATTTTAATTGGGTGGCCGCATGTAGGCGGCGGAGCGGGCGAAAAACCTTGCCGCTTTTGCGTACAGCGGGCATAGGTTCTGTCATGGTAAAGCAGCTCGATTATCACACCATGCGCGAGATATTTACGCGCTTTCATGCAGCCGACCCCGAACCCAAGGGTGAGTTGGATCACGTCAATGCCTACACGCTTGTGGTGGCTGTGGCGCTGTCTGCGCAGTCCACAGATGTGGGCGTGAACCGTGCAACGCGTGAGCTGTTCAAGATAGCTGACACCCCTGAAAAGATGCTGGCTTTGGGTGAAGAAGCGGTGATTGAGCACATCAAAACGATTGGGCTTTATCGCAACAAGGCCAAGAACGTCATTAAGTTGAGCCGCATTTTGGTCGAAGAGCATGGCGGTGTCGTGCCAAATTCGCGCGCTGCACTTGAGGCGCTGCCTGGTGTGGGGCGCAAAACGGCTAATGTCGTGCTGAATATGTGGTGGGGGATGCCGACACAGGCAGTAGATACGCATATTTTGCGCATTGGGAACCGCACGGGCATTGCTGTTGGCAAAGATGTGGTTGCGATTGAGCGCGCAATCGAAGATCACGTGCCGGCTGACTTTCAACATCACGCGCATCACTGGCTGATTTTACATGGCCGATACGTATGCAAAGCGCGAAAACCCATGTGCAGCACGTGTTTGATCCGTGACCTGTGCACCTTTGAGGATAAGAATTTATGAAAACGTACAAAGTTGTCGGCATTGGTAATGCCATTGTTGATGTGCTGACTCAATCGGATGATCAGTTTTTGACGCATATGGGCATCGAAAAAGGCATTATGCAGCTGGTCGAGCGTGAGCGTGCCGAGACGCTTTATGGTGCGATGGACAACCGTGTTCAGGCACCAGGCGGTTCGGTCGCTAATACGCTGGCGGGGTTGGGGAACCTTGGGTTGAAGACGGGCTTTGTGGGGCGGGTCGCTGATGATGCGCTTGGGACGTTTTACGCAGATGCGATGGAGCAGGGTGGTACAGATTTTGTAAACGCGCCCGTTGCAGGAGCAGAGGCGCCTACGTCGCGGTCAATGATTTTTGTGAGCCCCGATGGTGAGCGCTCGATGAACACCTACCTCGGTGTGTCTGCAGAACTGGGTCCTGATGATCTTGCGGATGGTGTGGCTGATCAGGCAGAGATTGTGTTTTTGGAAGGCTACCTTTTCGACAAAGACAAAGGAAAAGAAGCGTTTTTGAAAACGGCGCGTGCCTGTCGGGCTGCTGGCGGTAAGGCGGGCATCGCAATTTCTGATCCGTTTTGTGTAGAACGTCACCGCGATGACTTTCTGGCTCTGATCAAGGACGAGTTGGATTACTTCATCGGCAACCGTGCCGAATTGCTGTCATTGTTTCAGACTGATGATCTTGATGCAGCCCTTGGGAAGGCAGCCGAAATTTGCCCGCTGGTCGTTTGTACCCAGTCGGGTGATGGCGTGACGATTGTGCAAGGTGAGACGCGTGTCCATGTGGGCGTGCAAGAGGTGGTGCCCGTGGATGCGACTGGCGCGGGTGATCTTTTTGCAGCGGGCTTTTTGTACGGCCTTGCGACGGGCGCCGATCTTGAGACCTGTGGGAAAATGGGTAACGTTTGTGCTGCGGAAATCATCAGCCACATGGGCGCGCGCCCTGAGGCCGATCTGCAGGCGCTATTTAAGCAAAACGGGCTGATCTAAATCATGAAAGTTCTCATTCTTGGGGCGGCGGGTATGTTGGGGCGCAAGCTGGCGCTTCATCTGCAACGTGTTGGGCGTATTCAGGGCCATGACATTTCTGAACTTGTCCTTGCGGATGTGATTGCGCCCTCCCAAGACGGCGCGCGGTGCGTCGAGGTGAACATTACGGATGCTGCCCAAGTTGGTGCGTTGATTAACGAGCGCCCCGATGTGATTTTTCATCTGGCAGCAATTGTATCTGGTGAAGCTGAGGCCAATTTTGACAAAGGCTACGCGATCAATCTTGGTGGCACGCAGAATGTTCTTGAGGCGATCCGTGGTCAGCAAGCGTATTGTCCGCGCGTGGTGTTTGCTTCGTCTTTGGCGATTTACGGCGCGCCTTTGCCTGATGTCATCTTGGACGACACTGCGACACTTCCATTGTCGAGTTACGGTGCGCAGAAATCATTGGGCGAAATGCTGGTGAATGATTACACGCGCAAAGGCTTTATTGATGGCGTGAGCCTGCGGTTGCCCACGATTTGCATTCGGCCCGGTGCCCCAAATAAGGCAGCATCTGGATTTTACTCGAGCATCCTGCGTGAACCTTTGGCGGGGCAGGAGGCAATTTTACCTGTCGCCGAAAGTTTGCGCCATTGGTTTGCCAGCCCCCGCGCCGCTGTTGGCTTTTTGGCGCATGGCGCTGAAATTGATGCGGCTGCTCTTGGGCCAAGACGGGCGCTTTGCCTGCCCGGCGTAAGTGCGTCGGTAGGTGAGATGTTGGACGCGCTGGAACGGGTCGCGGGTCCAAAGGCACGGGCACTAGTGCGTTTTGAAGCGGACGCGACTGTGGATGCTATTGTGTCAACATGGCCCAAAGCGTTTGACCCAAAGCGGGCGCTGGCGCATGGCTTTGTTGCCGAAGCTAGTTTTGATCAAATTATCCAGACCCATATCGAAGACGAGTTGGGCGGCGTGTTGCCAAGCTTTTAAGCGGCCTTACTCGCCCAATTTGGCATGTACTTCTGCCAAATCTACATCCCCTAGCGGCATTTTGTTGGTGGGGTTTTCGAAATCATATTTGAACAGCTTGAAGTCACGTTTGTAGATTTCAAACATCAGATTCATGGACATATCGTCAAAGTAGTCTTCAACCGGACGAGACATTTTTCCAAACCATCGTGCGCCACGTGGTCCCCGACCGAGAGATTGAATGCCGGCCTTTGACGTTTTTGCTGTTCACGGACTACGGTATGCCGATGACATTCTACAATGATCATTACGACTTGTTGCTTCGCCAAGATTTTCTGTTTGCCCGTAAGATTAGTCCTGACGCCACTGACTTAAAGGCCCGACTGGGCGCGCTTTACGTTGATGACACCGCTGAATTTCAAGTCTCGGACGAGGGGCGCAATTTGTTTCAGTTTCTGTCCAAGCGCGGCCGGATCGGTCGGCGTTTTGCTCCGCGCTTTTGGGAGACTGAAAGTAGTTTAGGCCGAAACCGAGAGTTAATGATTATCGCATGCAAGAAATGGTACGTGGCCAAGAGGTTACTAAAACGCATCGCGGCAGAGACAGATGTGCCTACGATTGCCTATCGGTTTAAGGAAAACGATGTTGCGTTGCCTGATTTGGGCGGCATCCAGAAAACACTGGATAAGCGGATGCGTCACCGCCGTGCGTTGATGCGCATGCTGTTTGAGCATCATGAGACAGAACGTCTGGTTGTCTGCCTTGATCCCGCGAGCATTGAGTTACTGGATGACTTTTATGCCGATCGAAGCACCACAAAGCTGCTTGAGTTGGAGTGTGAATTTAGTGACGATTATCTGCGTGGTCATGCGCAGCGCGTAGGGCTTGCGGGTGCGGACACGTCTGATGACACGATGAAAACTTTGTTGCCGACAATCCGTTATGATGTGACGTTTGAAAGCGAACAGATCAACGACCGCGGTTACCCCAATCACTTCAAGTTTGCCCAAGATCAATCAACGCAGAAAAATGCGGATGCGCTTGCAGCGTTCTTAGGTATACCTAAGACTGTCGCTGCGAAAATTGCCGAAACTGAACATTTGTTCGTTGATTAGGTCGCGGCTTAGGCTGGCAAACAATGAGGTGCACCGATGGCTTATGTGTATGACGATCAAAATATCTTCGCCAAGATTTTGCGCGGAGAAATCCCGAACACAACTGTCCGTGAGACCGAACATACCTTGGCGTTTCGGGATGTTGCGCCCCAAGCCCCTGAGCACGTGCTGATTATCCCCAAAGGGGCTTATGTGACTTACGATCACTTTGCGTCTGAGGCGTCAGATGCTGAAATTGTTGATTTCACACGCGCAGTTGCTGATGTGTGCAATGCATTGGGTGTGTGTCCTGGCTCTGCTGGTTCTGGCTATCGTTTGGTTTCAAACGCGGGGCAGGACAGCAATCAAGAAGTCCCGCACATGCACGTTCATGTGGTTGCAGGGCGCGGGCTTGGCGGGCTTTTGCCGCAGGCCTAAGCGCTTTTGGTGAGGGCCAGAAACACTTCTTCCAGGTCCGCTTCTTCGGTGCGCACGTCTGCGATTTTGACGCCCGCCGCGCGCACCGCATCAAGGACTGCATCCGCTGGTGTGGTTTTGCGGTTGTAACTGAACGCGATCTGGCCGCTGTCGCGTACGCTCATCTCCACGCCCTGTGGCAGATCAATCGTACTTGGATCACCCTCAGACGGTGTGATCAAAAGCGTTTTTGCATCGACCCGTCCCAATAGGTTTTGCGTAGTGTCCTGCGCAACTTTCTCGCCGTGGTTGATGATGGCGATTTCGTCACACATTTCTTCAGCTTCTTCGAGGTAGTGCGTAGTAAGGATAATCGTCATTCCCTGCTCGTTCAGCTTACGCACATTCTCCCAAAGCATATTGCGCAGCTCAATATCAACGCCTGCTGTTGGCTCGTCCAGAACCAGCACGTTGGGCGCGTGAACCAATGCTTTGCCAAGCAACAGCCGTCGGCGCATGCCACCAGAAAGCGAACGCGCGTAAGCATCGCCTTTGTCTGCAAGGCCGATGATATCAAGGATCTGATCCGTGCGCCGCTCGGCCTTTGGGACGCCGTAAAGCCCTGCCTGCATTTCCATTGCGCCGCGCGGTGTAAAGAACGGATCGAGGTTAAGCTCTTGGGGCATTACACCAATGCTGGCGCGCGATTGCCTTGGGTTGATGTCCTGATCAAACCCCCAAATCTTTACGTTACCTGATGATTTAAGCACCAAGCCGGCCAGAATATTGATGAGAGTCGACTTGCCTGCACCGTTTGGCCCCAAAAGCCCAAAGATGGAGCCCTTAGGGATGGTTAGGTCGATGCCTTTCAAGGCCTCATGCCCGCTGGCATAGGTCTTGCGCAGTCCGGTGATTTCTATGGCGGATTGGTCCATGTCGGTCTTGCCCCTGCGCGTGTCATGTATATCTTAGGGCCAGACTTAGAGCGGGCGACGCCCCGCGACAACCAAGGACATTGCATCATGGCAACACAAGCCCCTGAAACACGTATCGTCGAGCAATACCGCGTGGCCTGTGATGGCGGTGAGGGCGCGCTTGGCCACCCTCGCGTTTGGCTGCAAATCCCGCAAGAGCACGGTTGGGTTGAATGCCCCTACTGTGACTGCAAAATGATCCATCAGGATCACCAAGACAAAGCGTAAACCACCGCTGCGGCGCTGTGATCTTTTGGTGGCGCTTACTTAATCTGGAGCGACCCCTATGACTTTTGGACCCGGCTGCCATCTGCACCTTATCGACGGATCAGCATTTATCTTCCGTGCCTATCACGCGTTGCCACCGCTGACCCGCAAGTCAGACGGGTTGCCGATTGGTGCCGTCTCGGGCTTTTGCAACATGTTGCAGCGGTACGTTGAGGGCAACACAGGCAGTGACGTGACCCATTTGGCCGTCATCTTTGACAAGGGCAGCCATACATTTCGCAATGATATGTATGATCTTTACAAAGCCAATCGCGATGCAATGCCCGAGGACCTGCGCCCACAAATTCCACTAACCCGCAAAGCGACTGAAGCTTTCAATATCGCGTGCAAAGAGCAGGCTGGCTATGAGGCGGACGATATCATTGCGACGCTTTCGCGTATGGCGCGTGAAGCTGGTGGACGCTGCACGATCATTTCAAGCGATAAAGATCTGATGCAGCTTGTCGGTGGCGGCGTTGAGATGTTCGACGCCATGAAAAACAACCTGATTGATAGCGAAGGGGTTGAGGCAAAGTTTGGTGTTGGCCCTGAGCGTGTTGTGGATGTGCAGGCGCTTGCAGGCGATAGCGTTGATAACGTGCCGGGCGCGCCGGGTATCGGCGTGAAAACTGCTGCGTTGCTGATCAATCAGTATGGCGATCTGGAAACGTTGCTGGACCGCGCGTCTGAGATTAAACAGCCCAAACGCCGTGAAACGCTGATCAATCACCGCGAACAGATTGAGCTGTCAAAACGTCTTGTGACCCTCGATGATCAGACGCCGTTGGATTATGGCCTAGATGATTTGGAAGTTCGCGACCCTGATCCGGAACAGCTTCTGGCCTTCTTGGCAGAGATGGAGTTCCGCACCCTGACGCGGCGCATTGCTGATACTTTGGGCGCAGAGGCTCCCACCATTGAAGATACGCCTGCCATCAGTGCAGACGCGCCCGAAGCCGAAGCGGTGCCTTTTGATGCAGCCGCTTATGAATGGGTGAAAACCCCAGAGGCCCTTCAGTTGTGGATCGACCGTATTTATGCCCGTGGCTATGTGGCGGTGGATACGGAGACAACTGGCCTGAACGAGATGATTGCCGATCTGGTGGGCGTTTCTTTATGCGTGGATGCGGGCAAGGCCTGCTATATTCCGCTGACCCATAAAGGTGGCGATGCGGATGATTTGTTTGGGGATGATACGCTGGCCGAGGGGCAAATGGATTTTGCCACTTGCTTGAGTATACTCAAGCCAATGCTTGAAGACCCGAGCATCGTGAAAATCGGCCAGAACATGAAATACGATGCTAAGATTTTTGCTAATGAAGGCATCGCCGTGCACCCGATTGATGACACGATGTTGATGTCTTACGCCATGAACGCCGGTTTGCATAACCACGGTATGGATGCGCTGTCGGATCGGTATTTGAGCCATACACCAATCCCGATCAAGCCGCTTTTGGGCACAGGTAAATCAGCGCGCACCTTTGATCGCGTCCCTGTTGAGGAGGCGGTGCCTTATGCGGCAGAGGATGCGGATATCACGCTTCGCCTGTGGCAGTACTTCAAGCCACGGTTGCACCGCAGCCAAGTCACCAAAGTCTATGAAACGCTTGAGCGTCCTTTGGTGCCTGTGTTGGCCCAGATGGAGCGGACAGGTTTGCAAGTTGACCGCGATACTCTGAGCCGGATGTCAAATGCCTTTGCCCAGAAAATGGCAGGGCTTGAGGATGAAATTCACAAGCTGGCAGGACGTAGCTTTAACGTAGGCTCCCCCAAACAATTGGGTGAAATCCTATTTGATGAGATGGGTATCGAGGGTGGCAAGAAGGGCAAAACCGGTGCGTATGCAACGGGTGCCGAAGTGCTTGAGGACCTTGCCACCGAGCATGATCTGCCGGCCCGTGTTTTGGATTGGCGGCAGCTGAGCAAGCTGAAATCGACCTACACAGACGCGCTGCAAGATCATATCAATCCGCATACGGGCCGCGTTCACACAAGCTATTCAATCGCTGGTGCCAATACTGGTCGTCTTGCCTCTACGGATCCGAATTTGCAAAACATTCCAATTCGCTCTGAAGAGGGCCGCCGCATTCGTGAGGCGTTTGTAGCCCCTGAAGGTAAAGTGCTTGTGGCGTTGGATTACAGTCAGATTGAGTTGCGGATATTGGCCCATATGGCGGATATTTCAGAGCTAAAGCAGGCATTTAAGGACGGTTTGGACATTCACGCGCTAACTGCATCTGAGATGTTCAACGTCCCCCTTGATGAGATGACACCTGACGTGCGCCGCCAGGCAAAGGCCATCAATTTCGGGGTGATCTACGGAATCAGCGGCTTTGGTCTTGCGCGCAACCTGCGCATTCCGCGTGCTGAGGCGCAGGGCTTTATTGACCGGTATTTTGAACGCTTCCCCGGCATCAAAGACTACATGACCGAGACTAAAGCTTTTGCAAAAGAGCACCTGTACGTTGAGACGCTTTTCGGACGCAAAATCAACACGCCAGAGATTGCCGCGAAAGGTCCGCGGGCTGGCTTTGCCCAACGCGCCGCCATCAACGCCCCCATTCAGGGCACTGCGGCGGATGTTATTCGTCGTGCGATGATCCGGATGCCCGAGGCCATTGCTGATTTGCCTGCCAAGATGCTTCTGCAGGTACATGACGAGCTGTTGTTCGAGGTAGATGCGGACGCCGCTGACGCACTAACGGCTGTGGCCAAAGAGGTGATGGAGAACGCGACCAACCCAGCGGTACATCTTGATGTGCCGCTGATTGTTGATGCGGGGCGCGGAGCAAACTGGGCTGAGGCGCACTAGCGCGGCTCAGGCCTCCAAATCAGCCGAGCGGATGAGCGGAAAGAAACTTCCCTGAGAGGTAACGCCAAACCATTTTGCGTCGTCGTGGTCTTGGTGGTGCCCGATATCAGCAAGCCGGTAGAATGACTTGCGATCGATCAACGCCTCAAGATTGCTGCGTACCAAAATATAGGGTGAGGGTTCGCCTGCATCGCTATAACTGACGCGAATGGGGTGATCTGGGCCAGCGACGACCACATCACCTACGTTCGTGTGAAACGTCAGCCCGCGTGGCGTTTCATCAAAATCAATTGCCACAAAAGGGGCGTCCACCACGCGAAGGCCTACTTTTTCAACCGGCGTGACCAAAAAGTATTTGTCGCCCTCGCGTTTTAAAATCGTTGAAAACAGTCGCACGAGCGGTTGCCTGCCGATGGGGGTGCCTTGGTAAAACCATGTGCCATCGCGTTTGATTTCCATGTCTAAGTCGCCGCAAAAAGGCGGATTCCACAGATGAACGGGCGGCAAACCTTTGCCTTTTTGCGCAGCTTGGGCAGATGCGGCGATGCCTTCTGCGGACGGGGGCACATTGATGTGATCGCTCATTGTTTTGTCATTTGCCCTTTGCGTTTTACATGGTTTGGTAAAGATATATGCGGTTGAGGGGATTTGTCATGGCCGAAGCAGAAATGGTGGCGCAAATAGATGCGCTGGGCGTGAAACTGGCAGCGGCCAAAACGAGCATCACCAAACGGTTTATCGGCCAAGAACGTGTGGTCGAGTTGTGTCTCGCGGCGCTACTATCTGGCGGCCATGGCCTGTTGGTTGGTCTGCCGGGGTTGGGCAAAACGCGGCTTGTTGATACGCTCGGTACTGTTATGGGGCTTGATCAGCGCCGTGTGCAATTCACGCCTGATCTGATGCCCGCCGACATTATTGGGTCCGAAATTCTTGATGATGTTGACGGAAAGCGCGCGTTTCGCTTCATCGAAGGCCCCATTTTTTGCCAGCTTTTGATGGCGGATGAGATCAACCGCGCCAGCCCGCGTACCCAATCGGCATTGCTGCAAGCCATGCAGGAACGTGAAGTCAGCATGGCTGGTGAACAGCGCGCTTTGGGTGATCCGTTCCATGTGTTGGCCACGCAAAACCCCATTGAGCAGGAAGGTACGTACCCGTTGCCAGAAGCCCAATTGGACCGTTTTTTGGTGCAAATTGACGTGAAAAACCCGGATCGCAGCACGGAACGTGACATCCTGTTGGCAACAACAGGCGCCGAAGATGCGGTGTCTGAGCAGGTTTTTGACGCCACAGAGTTACGCGATGCCCAACAGCTCGTGCGCCGAATGCCTGTGGGCGATGCGGTGGTTGATGCCATTTTGGATTTGGTGCGTGCGTGCCGACCTGACGAAGTTGTAGCCTCAGAACAAGTCCGCGAAGCCGTTGCATGGGGGCCGGGTCCGCGTGCAGCGCAAGCATTGATGTTGACCGTTCGGGCGCGCGCACTGCTTGAGGGTCGCTTAGCGCCGTCCCTTGAAGACGTGGCCGCCATGGCCGTGCCGGTAATTAAGCACCGTATGGCGCTGTCATTCGCGGCGCGTGCGCAAGGCGTAGATCTTGAGGCGCTGATCTCATCTGTCGCTGCTGATTTGGGCGCGGGATCAAAGGCCGCGTAATGGTGGGATCTGCTCTCTCCACACGGCTAGGCGCCGAGAGCGAGGCAAGTAAGCTGCCCGCGTTGCAGGTGGCAGCAGAGCAGCTGGCCTCAACTGTGATGATGGGCGTGCATGGACGGCGCAGGGCCAGCATGGGCGAAGAGTTTTGGCAATATCGCCACCACCGCCCTGGAGATGAGCCGCGCATGATTGACTGGCGACGTTCGGCAAAATCCCCCGACACGCAGTTTGTGCGCGAGTTGGAATGGCAAACGGCGCAGAGTGTTTCGATGTGGGTCGATCCTGCCGCCTCTATGCGCTTTGCAAGCAAAGGTAATCCAACCAAATCAGAACGTGCACAGCTTTTGGGGCTCGCCTTGGCGATCATTATGTTGCGCGGCGGAGAACGGGTTGGGCTGACGGATGGTGACACCGTTCCGCGCGCCGGGATGGGGCAGTTGACGCGTATTTTTGCGGCACTGTCGAAGGCCGAGATTGATGTGGACTTTTCTGCGCCTGATGCGCGTCAGTTGGCAGCGCATTCAACGGCTGTTTTCATAAGTGATTTTCTGGGCGATCTTGCTGCGATTGAAGCGGCTGTTTCGGAAGCTGCCTCACGCGGGGTACGCGGTGTTTTGATCCAAACGCTGGACCCGCAAGAAGAAGTTTTTCCCTTCAAGGGCCGCACTATTTTTGAGAGCATCACCGGTGCGCTACGCCACGAAACCAAGCGGGCGGGTGATCTGAGGGACCGCTATCTTGAACGACTGGCCGCGCGCAAGGCGGCCATTTCGGGATTTGCTAGAGCGACAGGTTGGCAGTTTCACACGCACCACACGGATCAGTCGCCGCAACAGGCGTTGCTTTGGGCTTACAAAGCCTTGGGCAGGACTTAGATGTTGGCCATATTCAACATCGCATTCGGTGCGCCATGGCTGTTGCTGGGCTTGTTGGTATTGCCGGTTCTATGGTTTTTGCTGCGCGCCGTGCCGCCTGCGCCAATCAAACGCCGGTTTCCTGCGGTGTCACTTTTGCTTGGGCTTAAGGATACGGAGGTTGAGGCTGACAAAACACCATGGTGGCTGATGTTGCTTCGAATGTTGGCCGTTGCGGCGATAATCATCGGGTTTTCTGGCCCCGTTTTGAACCCTTCAGCGGATGCGCAAAATACTAGGGGACCGTTGGTCATTATTATTGATGGCACTTGGGCGAGCGCGCAAAATTGGGCAGCGCAACTGGACAGAATTGACAGTGCGTTAGAGGCAGCGTCCCGCCAAGGTCGTCGCGCTGCAGTAGTCCGTCTAACTGATCCTGTGGTTGGTCTTGAGTTTGCAGCGGCGGATGTTTGGCGCAGCCGTCTTGCGGGGTTGGCCCCCCAACCTTGGGAGGCCACAAGCGGTCCTGATTGGGTGGCGGATGTGCCTGAGGGTGCGCAAATTTTGTGGATGAGTGACGGCTTGGCGCGTGAGGAGCGTTTGCCTTTACTTGCGGCACTTCAGATCAAGTCAGAGGTCACAATATTTGAGGAAAGCGCCCCGATTTTCGGCCTCGCGCCCGTGGTTTTGCAAGACGGCGTTGTCATAGTTGAAGCCCTACGCAACAGATCCGGCACAGCACAAGACATAATCGTAGACGCGGTCGGTCGTGATCCTGCAGGTATTGAGCGAGTACTAACGCAGGTGCCTCTCTCTTTTGCGGCCTCAGACATGAGCGTGCAGGCGGAGATAGTCCTACCGGCTGAGCTGCGTAATCGTGTGAGCCGCTTTGAAATTGAGGGCATAGCAACTGCTGGCGCAGTCACCCTTTCTGATGACGGGCTACGGCGGCGTGAAATTGCGTTGATTGACGGGCGCAGTGCCGGTGAGGGCGCACAACTGCTGTCCCAGCTTTATTATTTGGAACGTGCGCTGCGTCCTACTGCGGACCTTATCCAAGGAGCATTGCCGGATGCGTTGTTGGCTAATCCTGATGTGATTGTTTTAGCTGACGTGGCTAATTTAACCCAAGCAGAGACACAGGGGTTGACGGATTGGGTTGAAAGCGGCGGGCTGCTGTTGCGATTTTCTGGGCCGCGCCTTGCGGCCAGTGATGTGGCGCGCGGCGCACAAGACCCGCTTATGCCCGTACGCTTGCGGTCTGGTGGGCGTTCAGTTGGCGGTGCGATGTCGTGGGGCGAGCCGAAATCGCTTGCGCCATTTGCTGCTGATACGCCGTTTTATGGCCTCGATGTTCCTGCGGACGTTGCGGTCAACAACCAGCTTGTTGCAGAGCCTGATCCGGATTTGGCACGGCGCGTTCTGGCTGAACTGAGCGATGGTACGCCGCTGGTCACACGCAAGGCACTTGGGCAGGGACAGGTTGTCTTGTTCCACATCACTGCAAACGCCGAGTGGTCTAATCTTCCGTTATCTGGCTTGTTTGTGCAGATGCTGGAACGGCTTTCAATCAGCGCACGCGGACAAGGCGATGCGGCGGGTGATTTGCAGGGAACCACTTGGCAGTTAACGGCAGAACTTAACGCGGATGGGCGGCTTGAAGCCGTGAACACACAAGCGGGCCTAAGCGGCGAGCCGCTTGGATTAGCCATCACTGATGGCGGCGTGAATGATCAAGTGCGTGCCGGTATTTACACCAGCGATGCGCGCAGTCTGGCGCTTAGCGTGTTAGGCAGTGGTGCGCGCCTTGCGGCGCCTGATTGGCCAAGCAGTGTCGTGGTTGAGGGGCTTAGACTACCTGCAGAACAACCGCTAAAAGGCTGGCTTTTGAGCGCCGCTCTGGCGTTTCTGTCAGTCGACATTATCGCCTCGCTTTGGTTTGCGGGCCGTCTTGTGGGACCAAGCGTCGCGGCAGTTTTCCTCGGGGCTCTTTTGCCCATTTTAAGTATCGATCCGGCCTATGCGCAGGGCGGGCAGCCCAATGATATCCGCGCGATTGAGGCCACGGCAGAGGTCTCGCTTGCTCATGTTTTGACCGGTGATGCGCGTGTGGATGAAATGGCGCTTGCGGGTCTGCGCGGGCTCTCGGACGTAATTTTTCGGCGTACGTCGGTTGAGCCAACGGTGCCCACATCCATTGATTTGGAAATTGATGAGCTTGCGTTTTTTCCGTTTCTGTATTGGCCTATCACCGCGAACCAGCCCCTGCCGTCGGCGGATGCTTACGCCAAGCTTAACAACTATTTGCGCACTGGGGGCATGATCCTTTTTGACACGCGGGACGGCAGCACAGCCTCGTTTGGTGCAAACAACCCCGAAGGAAAACGCCTGCAATTGATTGCGGCTCCGCTTGACATTCCAGCGCTGGAGCCGCTTCCGGGCGGGCATGTTCTAACGCGGTCGTTTTATTTGGTGCAGGACTTTCCCGGACGTCATACCAGCCGTGATGTGTGGGTGGAGGTGTCGCGCAGTGATGTCGGCGACGGTGCTGATTTACTCGCCCAAAACCGCAATGACGGTGTGAGCCCCGTGGTGATCGGCGGCAATGACTGGGCGGCGGCGTGGGCTGTAAGTCCGTCTGGTGGACCTATGGCGCCAATCGGTCGTGGGCGTGCAGGTGAGCGGCAACGCGAGATTGCTTACCGGTTCGGGGTGAACCTGATCATGTATGTTCTGACGGGCAATTATAAGGCGGACCAAGTGCATGTTCCCGCCTTGCTTGAACGGTTGGGGCAGTGACGTGATGAACGAGGTATTGATCAATCCATTGGTACAGTTGCCCGTCATTTTGTTGGCGGGTACGATCTGTGCCCTGTTATTGGCGTTCGCTTTGTGGCGTGGCCTTTCGGGTGTTTGGTTGCGGGCCTTGGCTGCGGCTTGCGTGTTGTCAGCACTGGCCAACCCTTCGCTTCAGCGAGAAACTCGTGAGCCATTGAATGACATTGTGATCGTCGCGCTTGATCAGTCTGCCAGCCAAGATATTGCTGATCGTTCCACACAAGCGACGCAGGCATTTGCTGCAATTGTGACGGCTGTGCAGGCACGGCCAAACACGGACTTACGCGTGATAGATGTGCCAGACAGTGCCGATGATCAGGGCACTAAATTGATGAGTAGCTTGTCGCAAATCCTTGCCGAAGAGCCCAGTGCACGTGTTGCTGGAATTGTGGCGATTACAGATGGTGTAGTTCATGATCTATCCGCCACCCCAGATTGTCCAGCACCGTTTCATGTTCTTTTGACAGGACGCGCCCAAGATTGGGATAGGAAGCTGACGGTGCAAGACGCGCCTGCTTTTGCGATTTTGGGCGAAGAGGTTTTGCTGGGTATGCGTCTGGATGATGTGGGCGCTGTCCCGAATGCTTTGGCCAACAGTCGGGCGGTTTTGGACATTGCGATTGACGGTGGCGCGCCCCGTCGTTTTGAGGTGCCAGTGGGTGAAGACCTGCAACTGCCGGTAACGCTGCCTCACGGGGGCATGAATGTGTTGCAGTTTTCAACGCCGGAATTGGATGGAGAGCTAACGGCCCGCAACAACACATCAGTCGTTCAGATCAACGGTGTGCGGGACCGTTTGCGCGTGTTGTTGGTCAGCGGAGAACCCCACGCCGGCGAGCGGACTTGGCGCAACCTTTTGAAGTCCGACAGCAGCGTGGATTTGGTTCATTTCACAATCCTTCGCCCCCCTGAAAAGCAAGACGGCGTGCCCATTGACGAGCTGTCGTTGATTGCTTTCCCAACGCGCGAGCTTTTCTTGGAAAAGATCGATGAGTTCGATTTGATTATATTCGATCGCTATAAACGGCGGGGCATTTTGCCCACGGCCTATATCGACAGCATCCGCACTTACGTTGAGCAGGGTGGCGCGGTTTTGATTGCAGCGGGTCCTGACTTTGCTTCAGCAGATTCCATTTACCGCTCTCCGCTGGCTGATGTTTTGCCTGCGCGCCCCACAGCGCGGGTGATTGAACAGGGGTATTTGCCACAGGTGTCAGAGCTTGGTGCAAAGCATCCGGTCACCCGTGGGTTAACTGGTGCAAATAAGGGCGAGCAGCTACCGACTTGGGGGCGTTGGTTCCGACAAATAGAGGTTGAGGCTGAGCGGGGACAAGTTGTGATGACGGGCGTAGATGATCAGCCACTTCTGGTGCTGGACCGCGCGGGTGAGGGGCGTGTGGCGCAGCTTGCATCAGATCAGGCATGGCTGTGGGATCGTGGTTTTGAAGGTGGTGGTCCGCAGCTTGAACTGTTGCGCCGCCTTGCACACTGGATGATGAAAGAGCCCGAGCTTGAGGAAGAAACGCTCACCGCTGAACAAGATGGGGATATGCTTGTTATCACGCGGCGTACTTTGTCTGATGACGTGTCCGATGTGGTTGTAACGACGCCCGATGGTGCGGAGCAGACGATTACCCTGAGCCAGGTTGCCCCGGGGCAACTTGAGGCGGTACTTGAGGCGGATGAAATGGGTCTTTACCACCTGAGTGATGGTGAAATTGACGCAGTTAAAGCGATTGGCCCCGCCGCGCCGCGAGAATTTGCTGATACCATTGCCACGCCTGACTTATTGGCCCCCGCCGTGGAGAAAACACAGGGTGGTATTGTCCCTATAGTCGATGGTGTGCCGCGCCTCCGCGATGTGCGTGCGGGGAGACCTGCGTCAGGTCGGGGGTGGATCGGTCTAACACCGCGAGAGGCGTATCAAACGACGGACGTGGTTCTTACGTCGCTGGTCCCTGCGTGGCTGTTTTTGCTTCTTGCGGCAGGCCTAAGTATTGCGGCGTGGTTGCGTGAAGGACGGCGCGCCTAAAATTGTAAGGCCTAGAAAGGTTTGACCACGACCAGCCACAAAACACCAATCGCGCCGAAGACGCTCACTTCATTGAAAACTCGTAGCCAGCGGTCAGAACGTGGGAATTGGCCCTGCTTGGCGGCTGAAACCATCTTGCCGGTGTAGGCGTAATGAGCAGCTAGGCCCGCCACAACAACCAGTTTCCACCAAACCCATTGCGGGAAGCCCCAAAGGCTTGCCAGCCAGATACCAGTGAAGATTGCGATCACTGCAAGGCCTGCGGAAAAACGATACAGTCGGTACGTCAGATCGCCTAAATCACCGTTAACACCGTGTTTATCAAAGTCGCGCTTCCAATAGATGAGCGCGCGGGGAACGGCGAAGATGGACGTCATCCAGCCCATAACGCACAGAATATGTATGATTTTGATCCAATCCATACGCCTTGGGTGAACCTTGCTGCGGCGTTTTGCAAGATGGGAATCCTTGCGCCAGCGTGAAATTGGTTATATTCCCTTACCAATCGTATCAAGCTGGAGCGTTTATTATGGAAATGCCTGTCCCGAATACTGCTGTGTTGTCTAAAAAAGCAGCTGTTGTGCGTCGGTTGAGCGAGGTTTTGCCCTCGGACGCGGTGATCCATGAGGAACGCGAGGTGAAGGCGTATGAATGCGATGCGCTTACAGCGTACAAGTGCCCACCGCTTGCCGCCGTATTGCCAAGCACAACCGAACAAGTCGCGGCGGTTTTGAAAATTTGCCACGAAGAAAACGTCCCCGTGGTGCCTCGCGGCTCTGGCACGTCGCTTGCTGGTGGTGCTTTGCCCACTGCTGATTGTGTGATCCTTGGGGTGTCACGCATGAACGAAGTTCTTGAGACGAACTATGATGACCGCTACGTGCGGGTCCAATCTGGCCGTACTAATTTGAGCGTGACTGGGGCCGTTGAAGAGAACGACTTCTTTTATGCGCCTGATCCCTCCAGCCAGCTTGCATGCGCGATTGCTGGTAACATCGCTATGAACTCGGGCGGTGCGCATTGTCTGAAATATGGTGTGACGACCAACAATTTGATGGGCGTCAAGATGGTCACGATGGAGGGTGAAATCCTCGAGATCGGTGGTGCGCATCTGGATGCTGCAGGGCTTGATCTGCTTGGGCTTATTTGTGGGTCGGAAGGCCAGCTTGGTGTCGTTACCGAAGCGACCTTGCGGATTTTGCGTAAACCCGAAGGCGCGCGCCCGGTGTTGGTGGCCTTTAACGATAATGAAGTCGCTGGCGCCTGTGTCGCAGACATCATCAAGGCGGGCGTTCTGCCCGTGGCGATTGAATTTATGGACCGGCTTTGCATCGAGACAACTGAAAATTTTGCCCAAGCTGGCTATCCTGATTGTAATGCGCTGTTGATCATTGAAGTCGAAGGGTCTGACGCCGAGATTGATATGCAGCTTGATTTGATTGCCAAGATCGCAGCCAAGCACGATCCAATTGAAGTGCGCCAAAGCAAAAGCGCCGAAGAAAGTGCCGCGATTTGGTTGGGTAGGAAGTCTGCTTTTGGCGCCATTGGCCAGATTAGCGATTACATGTGTCTTGATGGAACAATCCCTGTTTCTGCGCTGCCCCAAGTGCTTGGTCGGATTGGTGAGTTGTCAGAGCAATATGGCTTGCAGGTTGGCAATGTGTTCCATGCAGGCGACGGCAATATGCACCCCCTGATCCTGTATAATGCGAACAAAGACGGTGATTTGGAGCTGTGCGAGCAGATGGGCGCAGACATTTTGCGTCTGTGTGTCGAAGTGGGAGGGTGCCTGACGGGTGAGCATGGTGTCGGCATTGAGAAACGCGATTTGATGGTCGATCAATACGCCCCTGATGATCTGGATATTCAGATGTCAGTCAAAGATGTGTTTGACCCCAAGTGGCTTTTGAACCCTGCAAAAGTGTTCCCACTTGCCTCATCTGATGCGCGCCGCGTGAGTAGTATCGCGGCGGAATAAGCGCCTCTTTTTGGATATTTAGAAACAAAAGCAGTTATCATGAGACCTGAAACTGAAGCGGCGTTAGCCGAAAATATTGCGGCTGCTCGTGGTCCGTTGCGTATTGTTGGCGGCGGCACCCGCGATATTGGCGCCCCTGTAGCAGGTGAGTTGGTGGAGACCGCCGGCATGTCGGGCATCACGCTTTATGAACCCGGTGCGCTGACGCTTGTGGCCAAAGCCGGAACGCCTTTGTCAGAGATTGAGGCGGCAGTTGCGGCCGAAAACCAGCGCCTTGCATTTGAACCGATGGATCACCGCGGCCTGCTTGGCACATCTGGCACATCGACGATTGGTGGTTGCGTCGCTGCGAACGTAAGTGGCCCGCGCCGTATTTCTGTGGGTGCGTGCCGTGACCACATGCTGGGCGTGCGAATGGTCGATGGGGCTGGCCGCATTTTGAAAAATGGTGGCCGTGTGATGAAGAATGTCACAGGGTATGATCTTGTGAAATTGATGTCAGGCAGCTTTGGAACTTTGGGTGTCCTGACGGAGGTGTCGCTGAAGGTCCTTCCGGTTGCGCAGACCCAAGCCACGATCATTTTGCATGATATAGACGCAGTGCCCGCAGTTGAGGCTCTGTCCGCTGGTCTGGGCAGCCCGTATGAAGTTACAGGGGCCGCCTATGATCCAGCGCTGCGCGAGGCTTACCTGCGCATCGAGGGATTTGAAGACAGCGTGGCGTATCGCACTGGTGAATTGAAAAAGGTGCTAGCTGATTTTGGTGAGATGAGCGTTTCCGATGACGTGACCCTGTGGGAAGGCATTCGGGATGTGTCCGTGTTCCACGGCAAAGAAGGCGATGTTTGGCGTATTTCTGTCCGTCCTTCCGACGCACCCGCAGTCTTGGAAGCGGCTGGTGCGGATGCAGCTTTGTTGGATTGGGGCGGCGGTTTGATTTGGCTGCGCGTTGCTGAGGGGCGTGACGTGCGCACCGCGTTACAGGGCATTTCGGGGCACGCCACGTTGGTGCGCGCCTCTGCGCAAACGCGTGCATCCTTGCCTGTGTTCCATCCGGAAGATGCAGGAGTGCGCCGCTTGAGTGACGCGTTACGGGCCAAATTTGACCCACGCGGCATTTTGAATACAGGATTGATGGGGTAGGCCATGCGTACTGAATTTACCGAAGAGCAGTTGTTGGATCCGGCCACGTCTCGCTCGAACAAGATCCTACGAACTTGTGTGCACTGCGGCTTTTGTACCGCGACGTGCCCTACGTATCAGGTTTTGGGGGATGAATTGGACAGCCCTCGTGGGCGGATTTACCTGATTAAAGATATGCTTGAAAACAATCGTGCGCCTGACCCAGATACGGTCAAGCACGTTGATCGATGCTTGTCATGTTTGGCTTGTATGTCTACCTGTCCAAGCGGTGTGCACTACATGCATCTGGTTGATCATGCGCGCGAGTATATCGAACAGAATTATAAACGCCGTTGGGATGATCGCGTGTTGCGGTGGGTGCTGTCCAAGATTTTGCCATACCCCATGCGTTTTCGTTGGGCGCTTGCAGGTGCGAAATTGGGGCGTCCGTTCGCAAAGTTGATGCCTGATGCGCGGCTTCGGGCGATGCTTGAGATGGCACCCAAAACAATACCGCCTGTTAGCCGCAATGATGATCCGCAAACATTTGTGCCGAAAGCCAAAAAGAAAATGCGTGTGGCATTGATGACGGGCTGTGCGCAAAAGGCGCTCAACACGGACATTAACGACGCCACTATCCGGCTTTTGACCCGACTAGGGTGCGAGGTTGTAGTGGCCGATGGTGCGGGTTGTTGTGGTGCGTTGACCCATCATATGGGCAAAACTTCGGAAAGTCATTCGGCGGCGGGTGCCAACATCAAAGCGTGGATGAAGCATGTAAATGGTGACCGCCTCGATGCTGTTGTCATCAACACAAGTGGATGCGGAACTACGATCAAAGATTACGGCCATATGTTTGAGGGCACTGATCTTGCAAGTGATGCCAAAACAATTGCAGGCCTTGCGATGGATGTCTCCGAGGTTTTGATGAAGCTTGAGATGCCACCGCTGCCTGAGCAAAACATGACTGTGGCGTATCATGCAGCTTGCTCATTACAGCATGGCCAACAGATCAAGACGTTTCCCAAAGACCTTTTGCGAAACGCGGGTTTTGACGTGGTTGAACCGGCGGATAGCCACCTGTGTTGTGGGTCTGCGGGGACGTACAACTTGATGCAGCCTGCCATTTCAAAGCAACTTAAGGACCGGAAAGTAAGAACCCTTGAGGCCAAGAACCCAGATGTGATTGCGGCTGGCAATATCGGCTGCATGATGCAAATTGGCTCTGCCGCAAGTGTGCCAATTGTTCATACAGTTGAGCTGTTGGATTGGGCAACAGGTGGTCCTTTACCACCTGCATTTGAGCGCGACGCGAGTGCGCTGCAGGTTCCTATCTTGCGTTAGGTGCTAAAGGCGGCCAAAGTTTATCCTCAAACTTTGGTAGAAAAATCTATGCGCTTTGCCTTTCTCTTGGTGTCGTTTTTTCTTTCGGCGACGTTTTTGTTGGCGGAAGACACGCGGCTTAGCCAGTTTCAAACAGGTGATGACAACCGCGGGTTTGAAGGTGTGGGTCAGCTCGATATCGCCGGTACAGGCTTTTGCACTGGTGCGCTTATCGCGCCGCAGGTGGTGCTGACCGCTGCACATTGTTTGTTTGACAAAGACAGCGGCACGCGCATTGATCACCGTACGATCCGGTTTCTGGCAGGGCTGCGCAATGGGCGTGCGCAGAGTTACCGTCAAGTCACACGCGCTGTTGTTGCCGAAGGGTATGATTATTCCAACGCCACTCCTACGACACGCATCCGGATGGACATTGCTTTGTTGGAACTTGAACGACCGATCCGTGACACAAGAGTGAAACCTTTTTTGACGGACCGTTTGCCCAAGCGGGGGGATAATGTTGGTGTTGTTTCATATGCTCATGACCGTGCAAGTGCCGCCTCAATCCAAGAGGTATGTGCAGTTTTGGGCAAGCAAGCTGGTGCGCTTGTGCTTTCCTGTGAGGTGGATTTCGGCAGTTCAGGAGCGCCGATTTTTCAGTTTCAAAATGGTGTCGCAAAGATCGTTTCTGTTGTGTCTGCTAAGGCTGAAATGGATGGGCAGGGCGTCTCTTTGGGGGCGAACCTGCAGCAAAACTTGGAAGGTCTTGTAAGCCGTCTGAACACAGGTGAAGGGCACTGGAAAGGACAATCAGGTGCGCGCAGCAAAACAATTTTAAGTGGCCAACGGTCCGAGACTGGCGCGAAGTTTATCAAACCCTAGCTGCGTACAAGCTGAGGGGCTTGAAGCGCTGCAAAGCCGTTCCCAACTATATTTCACGGGCGCCAATACTGGGACCGTCGAACTATTGGACCATGCCCAATCGGGATGGCCGCACATCTATCGCTTCTAGGAGGATACTCATGCGAACTCTTGATATGTCACCGCTTTACCGCGCCACTGTTGGCTTTGATCAGATTGCTGATTTGATGGACCGCGTTATGATGAATGACGCAGGCACACAAAGCTACCCACCCTATAACATCGAGAAAACCGACGAAGATGGATACAGGATTTCCATCGCAGTTGCAGGTTTTTCTGAAGATGATCTTGAGGTCGAGGTAAAAGAAAATGCTCTGCACATCAATGCCAGCAAACCCCAAGAAACCGCCGAGCGCGCGTATCTGCATCGCGGTATCGCGACCCGTGCGTTTTCGCGGCGGTTCCATCTGGCAGACCATGTCCGTGTAACAGGTGCGGTCCACAAGGACGGTATGCTGCACATTGATTTGCTGCGCGAAGTGCCCGAAGCGTTGAAACCGCGCCAAATCCCCATTCAAAGCCAGCCGCCGGTTGCGTCTGACGTGGTGGACGCGAGGGCTGTAAATTAAATCACGCTATCTATTCCGCTGAACAACAAAAAAGGCGCGGCATTTATGTGTGCCGCGCCTTCGTTTTGCCTGTCGTGTCGTCGGTTAAACGGACATGCACATGTATTTCAGCTCAAGATATTCCTCGATGCCGTGGTGGCTGCCTTCGCGGCCAAGGCCCGATTGCTTGATACCACCAAAGGGGGCGTTCTCGGTGCTGATGATGCCTGTGTTGATGCCAACGATGCCGTATTCCAGCGCTTCTGCTACTTTGTAAACGCGGCTCAGGTCTTTGGCGTAGAAGTAACAGGCAAGACCAAAGATCGTATCGTTTGCCATCTCAATCACCTCATCTTCGTTCTCAAATTTGAACAAAGGTGCCATCGGCCCAAAGGTTTCTTCTTGGCTAACTTTCATCTCTTGGGTCACGTCGGTCAAAATGGTGGGCGCAAAGAACAGCGGGCCAGTGTTGTCACGTGAGCCGCCCATCAGCACTGAAGCGCCTTTGGATGTGGCATCGGCGATATGATCTTCGACTTTTTCAACGGCTTTGGCCGAAATCAACGGACCAAGGTCTGCGCCGTCAAGACCACTGCCGATTTTCAATTTTGCCACTGCTGCTGCAAATTTCTGGGCGAAGGCGTCATAGACGCCAGCCTGCACATAAATGCGGTTTGCACAGACGCATGTTTGGCCGTTGTTGCGGAATTTGCACGCAATCGCGCCAATCACAGCTTCATCCAAATCGGCGTCATCAAACACGATGAACGGTGCATTTCCACCAAGCTCCATTGAGCACTTCATCACTTGATCGGCTGCCTGAGATAGCAAAATGCGCCCCACAGCAGTTGAGCCGGTGAATGTCAATTTGCGTACGGTCGGGTTTTCGCAGAACTCTTTGCCCGTTGATGAGGCGTCAGATGTGGTCACCACTTGGAACAGCCCTGCAGGCAGTCCGGCACGGGTGGCCAATTCACCGATAGCCAAGGCAGATAGCGGCGTAAGCTCGGACGGGCGGGCTACAAATGCGCAGCCTGCTGCCAACGCGGGCGCTGCTTTGCGGGTGATCATTGCATTGGGGAAGTTCCACGGGGTGATCGATGCGGCAACGCCGATTGGTTGTTTGATCACTGTGATGCGCTTGTCCGCTTGGTGTCCGGGGATTGTCTCACCGTAGATGCGTTTGGCTTGCTCTGCGAAGAATTCCACAAATGAAGCACCATATCCGATCTCGCCGCGTGCCTCGGCAAGTGGTTTGCCCATTTCTGCGGTAAGGATGATCGCGAGGTCTTCTTGCGCGGCCATCATCAAATCAAACCATTTCCGCAGGACCTGCGAGCGTTCCTTGGCGGCCAGTTTTGCCCATGCCTTTTGTGCGCTTTGTGCGTGCTCAATTGCAGCTGCAACTTGGGCGCGCGACAGATCTGCGACTTGGGCCACCACATCACCTGTGGCAGGGTCGGTCACATCAAACGTGCCTTCATCGCCATCCACCCATTCGCCGTTAACATAGGCTTGGGTGCGCAATAAAGCGGTGTCATTCAGGCGTGAAATCAGGTCTTGTGTCCCCATTGGGAAAACTCCTCGTTCGTTTTTCTTGTTTGATGACACGGCGCGCGTAACCTGTCTAGCAACCATGGGTGTGCGTGAAGAAGGTATAAAGACATGACGGTAAACAGTGCGCGATATCTTTGGAGATGGATGAGGTCGTCAGGCTTGGTGCACAAGGTACTCATGCAATGAGCTTGGGAGTGCTGTATTGGTTGGGTGTCGCGGTGCTGGCCTCATATGTCGGTTGGAAAAGTCTTGCGGATGATGTCACCCAACTTCGCAATGTTTTGCGGACGCTGGGTGCCACGCTTTTACGGCTGGCAGGGTGGCAAACCCTTCTTGCGCTGGCCTACCTTGGATTGCGGACGCAGGGCGCGGTTTTGTACGAGCTTCAAGTTGTCCTCTTGTTGAGTGCCACTGCCGCAATTATCTGGGTACCAGTAGGCGTGATCGCATATCTCGGACGCGCGCTGCGCGAACGGCGGTAACAGAAAAAGGGCGGATTGAACGATGTGGCGTATTTTGGTCTTGTTTCTTCTGGTGCTGACTGCGCTGTATGTGTGTCTGTTGATGTATTTTCGCACAGCACACCGCGAACGGCTGATCGTCAGATGGGCTTCTGAATTACGGGTAGGTGACCGCGATGCCTTCATCGATGAAGAGATGACCGGCTATATGAAGTCGCTCAAGGTTTGGTTGGCTGTGGTAGTCTACATCGTCCCAATTGGTGTCGGTGCGACGCTGATTTACGTCCAGAACTTTATGTAGAAAAGAGCCTGTCCGATGCGTTTCATTAAGTGGTCGATCATTACCGTATTTTGGCTGAGCGTCGGCTCGGTTCTGTATTACAGTCTGCCACAGCGCGATATCGTTCAGATCAAAGGGACCGAGATTTTGCGCGCTGATTTGTCCGGCTGGAACCGCGTGTTCTATGCGCAATCCGACAGCGGCAATGACGCGACCCTGCAAAACCGTGACTTGCGGTTGATCAACACGCGCACGGCCCGCGAGCGGCCTTATGTATTTCGTAACGAAGATACGGGCTTTGGCTGGCCATTTTATTTCAAACTCGACAGTTCAAACCTACAGGCTGAAGCCCAGTCTGTTGAACGTAATGAGTGGTACGCTGTTACCCATTACGGTTTGCGCAGCGAGTTTCTTTCGATCTATCCAAACGCGATCAGTATCAAGCGTGTCACAGGGCCGGATGTGCAGTTGATCCCGTGGTTCCATATTGTTTTCTTGACCATACTCGCAGCTGTCTTTTGGGCCGTTTGGGTGCGGTGGCGTAGGTTCCGCGTTGCCAAGATTGATCCGCTTTGGAACGAGGTTGATGAAAGCCTTGATGGAACACGGACGCGCATCCGTGGCTGGCTTGGCCGTTAAACCAAGCCGCTTTATTCGCCGTAGGGCACCCAGATATTTTTCACTTGGGTGGCATGCGCCAGCATCTGTTTCGTCTGGTCACGCCTCCAGTCTGTTTGTAGCCCGTTGTTGACCCATGTGCGCTTTAGATTGCCCACGGACGCGATTTCGACAGCCTTAGACACGTCCGCACTGCCAAAACTCCAGGAGGCCTCAATGCCCATGTGACCCGCAAGATGTGGCGCAAGTTCACTATGTGAGCCGGTCAAAATATTCACGACGCCCGCAGGGATATCTGACGTTTCCAACACTTGGATCAGGTCTGTCGCGGCCAATGGAAAAGGCTCTGAGGCGCACACAATAACGCGGTTGCCCATGGCTAATGAAGGGGCCAGCGTACTTATCAAACCCAACAGTGGTGCCTCATTGGGCGCGATAATCCCGATGGTGCCAATTGGTTCATGCATTGCCATTGCCACGCCGCGCATGGGTACATCATGGATATTGCCGTCGTATTTATCTGCCCAAGCTGCCGCACTAAACAAGCGATCAAGGGACGCTGCAACTTCGGCGGCTCCGCCTTTGCTGCCCTGCATGGCATCAAGGCGCGCGGCAAATTCATCGCTGCGTGCTGCCAGGTTCTCGGCGAGATAGTATAGAATTTGTGCGCGCAGGTGGCCTGTTGTTGCGGACCATGATTTTGCGGCTTGGGTGGCTTCGGCGGCGTTGCGGATATCTTTGCGGCTTGCCAAACTGACATGCCCCAAAAGGTCGCCCTTTTTGCCAAAAATAGCCTTTGAATATCCGCTGTCTGGACGTGCGTGTTTGCCGCCGATGTAAAGCTTGGCCGTACGGTCTATCGCGTCAGCGGGGGCTGCATCACCGGTATAGGCGGTCAGGGTGCCAAGCGGTTTGCGTACAGTTTTCGGCTTTGTGTAAGCGCTGAGACCTTCCCATCCGCCTTCGCGCCCAAAGCCGCTTTCGCGTACGCCGCCAAAGCCGCTGGCTGCGTCCATCATGTTCGTGCCGTTGATCCAGACGATGCCGCTGACAAGCTTGGGGGCGATGTCTAGCGCAAGATTGATGTTCTCTGACCACACAGAGGCGGCCAAGCCGTAACGGGTGTTGTTGGCCACTTCCACAGCCTCTGCGGGGGTGCGGAATGTCATTGCGCAAAGCACAGGGCCAAAAATTTCCCGCTGCATTAAATCATCTGCCGGATGCAGGCCCGTGATGAGTGTAGGGGGGTAAAAGCAACCGTCGGGGGCTGATGTTTGGAACAGCTCACCATCTTCGTTGGACGCAACAAGTGACTTGATTGTCTCAAGCTGCACTGGATCAACGATTGCACCCACGTCGATTGATTTATCAAGCGGATTGCCCACGCGGAGCGCTTTCATGCGGGTTTTGAGGCGTGCATAAACATCATCTGCGATGCCTTCTTGAACCAACAGGCGCGAGCCCGCGCAGCACACTTGGCCTTGGTTGAACCAAATCGCATCGACCAGCCCTTCAACAGCGCTGTCGATATCGGCGTCGTCGAAAATAATGTAAGGGGACTTGCCCCCCAACTCGAGGGTCAAGGCTTTGCCGGTGCCTGCTGTGGCCTCGCGGATGATCCGCCCAACTTGGGTTGAGCCGGTGAACGCAATTTTGTCGACGTCCGCCGCCACGATCATTTCGCCTACCGCGGCATCACCGGTCACAATGTTCACAACGCCCTTGGGAACGCCTGCTTGTTGACAGATTTGGGCGAACAACAATGCGGTGAGCGATGTGTATTCTGCAGGCTTCAGCACAACTGTGTTGCCCATTGCCAGTGCCGGCGCGATCTTCCAAGCCAACATCAATAGCGGAAAGTTCCACGGGATGATCTGACCGCAAACACCAAGTGCTTCTGCGTCAGGCAACTCGCTGTGCATCAGTTGCGCCATGCCTGCGTGGTAATAGAAATGGCGCTGCGCCAAGGGCACATCAATGTCGCGGCTCTCGCGGATTGGTTTGCCATTATCAAGCGTTTCAAGAACAGCAAAAAGACGGCTGTGTTTTTGCAAAAGGCGCGCAATCGCATAAAGCACTTTTGCACGAGCGTGACCATCTTTGACCCATGTCGGCTGGGCCTTGCGGGCGGCTTTCACGGCGGCATCTACATCTGATTGATGAGCCTGACTGATCTGCGCCAGAGCCTCGCCAGTGCCGGAGTTGTTGCTTGCAAAGCCATTGCTATGCGTGGTGAACGCCCCGTCAATGAAATGTCCGAATGCCGCGTTATGTTCGGCGAGCCACGCCATGGCTTCTGATGTGCTTTCAGGCGCGGTTCCGTAATCCATCGTTTCGAAAATGTCTTTTACTGTCATGAGTTATCCAATCGGATGGCGGTGGGTGGCGGAGTAGCGCCCCGTTAGATGATGTTCGAGTTGGCGCTCGATGTCGCCAAGAAGAGAGGAAGCGCCAAAGCGGAACAGATCGGGCTGTAGCCAGCGGTCACCAAGTTCCTCCTTGATCATCGCAAGATAGGTGATTGCATCATTGGCCTTTGAAATGCCGCCTGCAGGTTTGTAGCCCACCATGAGCCCCGTTCTGGCGTGATAGGCCCGAATTGCCCGCAGCATCGTCAGGGTCACTGGTAAGGTCGCATTAACCGGCTCTTTGCCGGTGGATGTCTTGATGAAGTCAGAACCTGCCATCATGCATACCAAGCTGGCGCGGGCGACATTGCGCAACGTGCCCAACTCGCCTGTTGCAAGAATGGCTTTCATGTGGGCTGGCCCACAAGCTTCACGCATGGCTTTTGTCTCATCATAAAGCGCCTGCCAGTTGCCTGTGAGGGCGTGACGGCGCGAGATGACGATATCGATTTCACAGGCACCCGCCTTCACGCTTTCGCGGATTTCTTCAAGCCTTAGATGCAGTGGGGATAGGCCCGCTGGAAAGCCAGTTGAAACAGCTGCTACTGGAATGCCAGTGCCTTCAAGGGCTTTGACGGCGATTTCAATCATGTCGTGGTACACACAAACTGCGCCCGTCGCCAGGTTTGGCAGGCCGAAAATATCTAATGTTTGGGATGCAACGGGCTGTTTGGCCTTGGCGCACAGCCTGCGAACGCGCCCTTGCGTATCATCACCGGACAGGGTGGTCAGGTCGATGCATGAAACTGCTTTCAGCAACCAAGCGGCTTGATGGTCTTTCTTGACCGAACGCCGCGTGGGCAGTGTTTTGGCACGTCGCTCAATCGCTGAGGTGTTGGCCTGAACGCTTGCGACCCAATCAAGATCAAGTGGGATGCCATCGTTGCGCGGCAGCGTGACAGAGGGAAGTTGAGACAAGGTTTGCATAAATTTACGATGACGCCTTTGCCGAATTGGTGCAAGATTTGCCCCACCGATACACCCAAAGCGAAACGGTGCAAAGCGCGGCGATCTCTAGCTGTGCGACAAATCCTAGCCAAAAGGGGGCGGGGGCGCTAAGAGCTTGCCAAACCCAAGCTGGAGTCGCTACCCAATGTCATTTGATCGCTCACTGAAAATCGCCCCATCCATTTTGTCTGCGGATTTTGCCAATTTTGGCGCAGAGTGTGAGGCCGTTGAGGCGCAAGGCGCTGATTGGGTCCACGTGGATGTAATGGACGGTCATTTCGTGCCTAACATCACCTTTGGTCCCAGCACCTGCAAAGCGATCCGTCCGCACATCAAAGGCGTGATGGATGTACACCTGATGATTGCGCCGGTTGATCCCTACATCGAAGCATTTGCTGAAAGCGGCGCAGATTTCATCACGGCGCACGTTGAGGCCGGACCGCATATCCACCGGACTTTGCAGGCGATCCGTGGTGCGGGTGCCAAAGCAGGCGTTGCGTTGAACCCCGCGACCCCTGCCAGTGCGGTAGAAGAGTTGCTTGATATGGTTGAGTTGGTCTGTGTTATGACCGTGAACCCCGGCTTTGGGGGGCAGTCGTTTATCGACATGACTGCAAAAGTTGCCAAGCTGCGCGCAATGATCGGTGATCGCCCAATTCATATCGAAATCGACGGCGGCGTGACCCCTGCTACGGCACCTCTGGTTGCCAATGCTGGCGCTGATGTGTTGGTGGCGGGTTCTGCAGTTTTCCGTGGTGGATCAGTTTCAAACCCCGCACCTTACGGCGAAAATATTCGTGCGATCCGAGATGCCTGCGCCTAAGCTTCAGTGCTGGGTGTTTTGAAGCAGGTTGTGATGGGCTGTGTAGACGGCACGAAGAACCGGCAAATGTTTTATAAATTGATGCGCGCCCGCCTGCTGACTGTGCGGTACCAACAAGAGATGCTGCGGCGTTTGCAAAAGCTTGACCGGCCTTGGCTTATCGCGAATTACACCCGTTCAGTGCTTAATACCCGCAGAGGCCCCAAGTTTCGCCGCGCGCTTGCAAAGGCCGAAGCGCAACTTACTGCCCAAAAACGAGGCAAATAATCCTGCTTTACGCTTTGGTCCAAAAAGCTTGGATCTATCGTAAGCTTGCCTGTTGCCAAATGCGGGCAAACAAGTTTCACTCTTACTTCGTCGTCATCGACATGACCGTTTTTGGGAGGAAACAAGATGAATAAATTACTACAACGTACCGCGATCGCAGCCCTGTCACTGGCATTTGCTGGTGAGGCTCTTGCGACTGAATGGAATGTCTCGCTGTGGGGTAAACGCCGCGCCTTTACCGAGCACGTCGAAAAGCTTGCTGAATTGGTCAGCGAGAAAACAGGCGGTGATTTTACACTCAACATCAGCTACGGTGGCCTGTCAAAGAACCGCGAAAACCTTGACGGCATCAGCATCGGCGCATTCGAAATGGCGCAATTCTGTGCCGGTTATCACCGCGATAAAAATCCGTCGATCACTGTTTTGGAACTGCCGTTTCTTGGCGTAAGTAGCCTTGAGCAAGAGCGCGAAATTTCGCAAGCGCTTTATCAACAGCCTGCGGTCCAAGAGGATTTGGCCCGTTGGAATGCGACCCTTTTGATGCCCTCGCCACTGCCACAGTACAACATTGTGGGTGTCGGTGATGCGCCAACGACACTTGCGGCCTACGAAGGTTTGAGTGTTCGCGCCACGGGCGGGATCGGCAAAGCCATGGAATCCGTCGGCGCTGTGCCCACATCTATGTCAGCGACCGAAGTGCGTCAGGCCATGGACAGCGGCGTCGTCAAAGCGGTCAGCTTTGCGCCCCACGCGCATATGTCATTTGGCACCATTGAAAACGCCAAATGGTGGACCACAAACCTGAACCCCGGCACAGTCAACTGCCCAGTGGTTGCAAATACCGATGCGCTGAATGATTTGTCTGACGCGCACCGCGCGGCACTTTTGGGCTCGATCGATGAGGCGCTTGATCACTACATCGCCACATACAACGGTGCGACAATGGACGCTTGGGGTCCTGCCTTGGATGAGCGCGGTATCGAGCGCGTGACATATTCCGACAGCGAACTGGCGGCGTTCAAAGACAAAGTGGCAGGCCCCGCGGCGGCAGCTTGGGTTGCGGACAACACCGCCAAAGGCTTGCCCGCGCAGGAGTTGCTCGATTTTGTGTCAGGCATGATTTCAAGCGGTAGCTAAGCACGACGTATGAGCTAAGCACCTCGCGCAGAATACCCGCGCGGGGTGCATTTTTGCCGGACATTACAGCTGGCAGTTATTTAAAGAATTTTATCCGCTGAGGGAGATACCGATGGCTGGCGCAGCAAATGTGACAACCGACACTTCCGTTTTGAGCCGCCTTGATCAGCAGCTTTTGAAAGCTGAGCGGGTCTTGGCCTTGTGCAGCGGTTTGGCCGTATTTGGCCTTATGGTGTTGGCTGTTGTTTCGGTCAGCGGACGGAATTTCTTCAACGCGCCCGTACCGGGCTACGTTGATTATATTGAGCAAGCCATGCCGCTAATCGCGTTCATGGGGGTCGCCTACACACAGCGCGACGGAGGCCACATACGGATGGATATGTTGGTCGGCGCGTTGAAGGGGCGGCTTCTTTACGCGGTTGAGTTAATCACGACGCTACTGATTTTGATCCTGATGGTCCTGTTGGTTTGGGGCACTTGGGCGCATTTCCAACGCAGTTTTGACTTCGGGTCTCCGATGTGGAGCCGCGACAGCTCAATGGATATTGCGCTCCCTATTTGGCCTGCGAAACTTTTGGCGCCAGTTGCCTTTTCGGTTCTGTCAGTGCGTTTGGCGCTTCAGGTGTGGGGGTATGGCCGCGCGGTTGTGACGGGGCACGCGGTGGCGGTGCCGCTTCCGATTGATGCGGCGACGGCTGCCGCACTTGAAGCAAAAGCTGTTGAGGCGAACGACCGTAAGGAGGCCGCACATGGAACCGATTGAGATCGGCCTTTGGGTCACGGGTGCAATGCTGGTGGTGGTGCTGCTTGGCATGCGGGTGGCGTTTGCTGCTGCCATGGCGGGCATGGTTGGGCTTGTTTGGATATTCTGGGCCAAGAAAGGCATGGCGCCCGATCAGTTCATGTGGGCGTTGCAGGTTGCTGCAAAAACTGCGGGTCAGGTGCCACATTCTAAAGTCAGCTCGCAGGCGCTTAGCCTCATCCCTACATTTATCATGATTGGTTATTTGGCGTATCATGCAGGTCTGACCAAGGCACTTTTCGAGGCAGCCAAGCGGTGGATCGCATGGGTGCCCGGTGGCTTAGCCGTGTCCACCATCTTTGCTACAGCTGGCTTTGCTGCCGTATCTGGTGCGTCGGTGGCGACTGCTGCTGTCTTTGCGCGGATCGCCATCCCAGAAATGCTCAAAATCGGTTATGACAAACGTTTTGCTGCTGGTGTGGTGGCTGCGGGTGGTACGTTGGCCAGCCTCATTCCACCTTCCGCCATTTTGGTAATTTACGCCATTATTGTTGAACAGGACGTGGGTAAGTTATTGCTTGCTGGCTTTATCCCAGGCGTCTTTAGCGCGATTGTATACGCTATTTTGATCATCGGTATGGCGTTAACAATCAAAGGGTTCGGCCCGCCGGTACGCGGCTTTACGTGGGGCCAGCGGTTTGCGTCATTGCCACCGGCCTTGCCGATTATCTTCGTCGTCGTGATCATCATTATGTTCGTCTACAACCCGTTCGGCGGCGATGCTTGGGGGACGCCAACCGAAGGCGGAGCCATCGGTGCGTTCGTTGTCTTCCTGATGGCCGTGTATCGCGGGATGCGCTGGCCCGAGTTGAAGGCGGCGCTGTTGGAAACGGCGAAGCTGAGCGTGATGATCTTCACCATTATTTGGGGCGTTTTGATCTATGTCCGCTTTCTTGGGTTTGCGGATTTGCCTGGTGCGTTTGCGGACTGGATCACCAGTTTGCCTTATGAACCAATGGCGATTTTGATCTGTATTTTGCTGGCCTATGCGGTGTTGGGCATGTTCATGGATGCGATCGGGATGCTTTTGTTGACGCTGCCCGTTGTTTATCCAGCGGTGATGGCTCTCAATGGTGGCGAAGCGGTTTCTGCAGCTGACAGTGCGTTTGGCATGTCTGGGCCGATGTGCGCGATTTGGTTCGGGATTTTGGTGGTGAAAATGGCTGAATTTTGCCTGATCACGCCGCCCATTGGTTTGAACTGTTTTGTGGTTGCGGGCGTGCGTGACGACATCAGCGTGCAAGACGTTTTCAAGGGCGTTGCACCTTTCTTCATCGCTGATGCCATCACAATTGGCTTGCTGGTCACCTTCCCGTGGATTGTGCTGTGGCTGCCCTCATTGGCGTAGGGTCACGGTGAAAGTGCCTGTGAACATTTCACTAGTTTGAGGTGCCTTCAAAGCAGCTCGCCATTGCATCCGCGATGTTGGCGATAAGGTCCGTGTAGGCCATCTCAGGTGTGCCGAGCGGATCAACCGTAGCAAAGCGCACATCAAGCCCTTCGGTGGCCACGCCAAGTAAACGCGTATCTGTCGCGGGCTCCGCGAAGGTACATGTCACGTTTGCCTCGGTGAGTGTTTCGCGCAGGCTCGCAATATGCGCGGGACTTGGGCTTTGCGCATCGGTCAGGGTGATTGCTCCGGCGGGTTCAAGGCCAAACCGAGTTTCGAAATACGCAAATGCGTCGTGCAAAACAGCGTAAGATGCGTCTGTGTGCGGCGCCATTCTGAAGTCAATTGCTGACATGGTTTGCACTATTTCAGCCGCCGTCTTTGCCGCGTTTTGCTCGTAAGTTGCTTGGTTTTCGGGATCCGCTTTCGACAGAGCCGCCGCAATTACATCTAACCACGCAATGGCATTGCTTGGGTCAAGCCACGCGTGTGGATCAACAAGATTGCCCTGTGCATCTGTGTGATTGTGCTCATCATGGCCATGGTCGTCGTGCTCTTTTTCGTGGTCATGCTCGTCGTGATCGTGGTCTTTATGTTCACCATGGCCGTGTTCTGTATGTTCATTCTCATGATCATGTTCGTCGTGTTTGTCCGCGACGTGATCATGATGCTCGTGCCCAAGATCACGCGGCTCGATCAGTTTTGTCGCTTCGGCATTCAAAAGGGATACATGCTCTGCGTTTTTGCTGAGTGTCTCAAGGGGTGCTTCTAACCACGGGGTAAGTGCACCGCCGATCCAGAAAACTACGTCTGCATCGCGTAACGCGCGGGCATTGGACGGGCGCAGGGCGTAATCATGTGGCGATGCGCCGGGTTTGATCAAGTTGCGCGGTGTGCCCAAATCACCCATCACATGTGCGGCAAGGCTTGCGACAGGGGCGATGTCGGTGACCACGTTTGGCGTTTGTGCAGCAGCAGGAAGCGCTGCCAGTGTGGTTGTTGTCAGCAGGGCTGTGAAACGGGAAGAAAACATGAGCAGGACCTTGGGAGTGTTATAATATCACGCGGGTTGATATATGTTATGGTATATCATAACAAGTCCAAAATGCGTCGGACTTTGCGGCGTGTTGCAGGAGGTGCGCTGATGCAGCCAATCGGATTTAAATCCCATGACCACGGAACGTGCATCGCGCACAGCGTGACATCCGTGCAAAAGCAATGCGCCGAGCGGGGCCTTCAACTCACGCATGTCCGTCAGCGTGTGCTGGAAATCTTGTTGGCAAAACATCAAGCGATGGGTGCATATGATATTCTCGCCGTTCTTAAGGCCGAAGGTTTCAGTGCGCAGCCACCTGTTGCGTATCGTGCGCTCAACTTTCTTGTAGGCAACGGCTTTGCTCATAAGATCGAACGGCTGAACGCCTTTGTCGCCTGTTCGCACCCGTCGTCCGAACATGTACCGGCATTTTTGATTTGCCGTGTTTGTGAAAACGTAGCCGAAGGAATTGCGAACTTGTCCGAGGATACCGTTGCGGCATCTGCAAGAGACGCTGGATTTATCATTGAACGCGCAGTAGTCGAGGCCGAAGGTGTTTGCCCAAACTGTGACGGAGCGCAACCGTGAAGACTTTGCTTGAAGCCCGCGATGTAGATGTTCGCATCGGCGCATTACGCGTTCTGGACCGTGTGAACTTTCGTCTTGAGGCGGGCGAAATCGTCACAATCGTAGGACCCAACGGCTCTGGCAAGTCGACATTTCTGCGCACACTGATTGGGGCGCACCAGCCGACGTCTGGCACAGTTACGCGCGCGGATGGCTTGCGCATTGGCTACATCCCACAAAAACTACAGATCGACAGCACGCTGCCCATCACTGTTGCGCGATTCTTGAACCTGCCCTCGCGGGTTGAGGCCACCCAAGTACGTGACGCACTGGCTCAGGCGGGTGTGGGCGATTTGGCACAACGGCCTATGGTGGGTTTGTCCGGCGGTCAGTTTCAAAGGGTCTTGTTGGCGCGTGCACTTTTGGCGTCACCTGACGTGCTGGTTCTTGATGAGGCAACTCAGGGGCTTGATCAAACGGGGTCGGCCTCATTCTACCGCCAGATTGAAGAGGTGCGCCAAACCCTTGGATGCGCTGTGTTGATGGTCAGCCATGAGTTGCATGTTGTCATGGCCGCCTCGGACCGCGTGATTTGCCTGAATGGCCATGTGTGTTGCGAAGGCGCACCAGAACATGTGGCCTCAGCGCCAGAATACCGCGCGCTTTTCGGCACAGGTACCCAAGGTGCACTGGCTCTTTATCGCCACGATCACGACCACGCGCATGATGAGGCCGGAAACTGTGTCCACGACCATCACGAGGCCCACGGATGAGCTACCTAGATGACTTTTTGGTTCGCGCAGCGCTTGCGGGGATCGGTGTTGCGCTGGCGGCAGGGCCACTTGGATGTTTTGTCGTATGGCGCCGCATGGCCTACATTGGTGACGCGACAGCGCATGCAGCCATCCTTGGTGTGGCGCTTGCACTTGCGTTGAGCATTTCAGTCTCTGCGGGGATCATGGTGGTTTGCCTTCTCATGGCCACAGCTGTTTCAGGGATGAGCGGCAGAGGGCTGTCTGGGGATGCGCTTCTTGGCGTGATGGCCCACGGCACTTTGGCGTTCGGCTTGGTTGGTGTGTCGTTCCTGCAAGGCAACCGTATTGATCTGAACAGCTATCTTTTCGGTGATATTCTGGCCGTCAGCCCAACTGATCTTGGGGTGATTTGGGGTGGCGTGCTTATCATCTTGGGACTGCTTTGGTGGCGCTGGTCCGCGTTGCTGACATCGACCATGAGCGAAGATTTGGCGTTTGCGGCAGGTATCAATCCGCGCCGCGAGCAGTTTGTTTTGACGGTCGCCTTGGCATTAGCTGTAGCTGTGGCGATCAAAGTTGTCGGCGCGCTTTTGATTGCGGCCTTGCTCATCATTCCGGCGGCAACCGCCCGTGCGCTTGCCCGTAGTCCGGAAACCATGGCCGTTTTGGCGGCCTTAATTGGTGCGGCAAGCGCGCTTGGTGGTTTGGGAGCTGCGTTCGCTTTTGATACACCAACGGGTCCAACCATCGTCAGCCTTGCTGCGGTGTTCTTTAGTGTGTCGGCGATGACCCGTTTGGTGTGGGGCGTGCGGGGGACTTAGTCGTCCCAGCTGATGTCAAACTTCGTGAGCACTTTTGCAATCTGATCAGTCGTAAGGCCGTTTGGGTGCATGCCGCGTGTAATCATCGCAAGCCGCGCGCCGTCTTCCAATTCTTCGATCGCGTTGCAGGCCGCTTCAACGTCTTTGCCAGCCACCACAGGGCCGTGATTGGCCAGCATGACCGCACTTCGCTTGCCTGCTAAGCTACGCACTGCTTCGCCCATGGCGGGATCGCCGGGTAGGAAAAATGGCAAAAGTTTTACGCGGCCCAGTTTCATAATGCCGTAGGGCGTCAGTGGTGGGATGAAATTATCTGTGTCTGCGTCAGGCATCATCGAAAGGGCGACGGAATGGCATGAATGCAAATGTACCACGGCGCCCGCAGTGCTGCGCGTGTCATAAAACGCCGTATGCAAAGGCATTTCCTTAGTGGGGCTGTCACCGCCGATATGATGCCCGTTTGCGTCAAAACGGCTGAGCCGTGCGGGATCAAGGCGACCAAAACTGGTACCCGTCGGGGACACCAAAAGGCCGCCATCTTCGGTACGCGCAGAAATATTGCCGGTGCTGCCATGCGTCAGACCACGATCAAAGAGTGATTTAGCGAGGGTGCAGATTTGCTCTCTGAGGTGGGTGTCGCTCATGCCGAGCCACCCAAGACGCCCGCCGCTTTTCCAAAGAAATCAGGTGCACCAAAATTGCCGGACTTGAGCGCGAGGGTCAGGTCTTTGCTGGCGCGCAATGCGGGTACACCGGGGTCAATTTCAGGGCCGATCTCAAGCTGGGCTAGCTTCAGGCCTTCCACAACCGCGCCTGATGTTTCGCCGCCCGCGGTTAACAAGCGGGTAACACCGCCCGCAACCAGTAGGGCCGCAACATCAGAAAAGAGCGTTTCAATGGCCTGCGATGATTGCTCAAGGCCGTATTCATTTTGGACTGACTTAATGACCTCAGGATCAGCCGAACTGTACGCAAGCGGGATGCCATCAGCCTGTAGCGCCCATGACGCGATGTCTTGGGCGGTTTGGCGGCCCCCGATCACATCGGCGGCAATAATCTCAAGGCTGGGGTGCTTTTCTTTGTGGTGTGCCACTTGTTCGCGGGTCGCGACCGAGCATGATCCAGAAAGTGCCACACACTTGCCGCCCTGACCGGTCCAGTTGGGGCGGCTTGGGCTGCAGCCAAAATTTGCAGGCAGACCAAGCGCCACGCCAGACCCGCCGGTAATTAACGGCAGGTCGGCAGCAGCTTTGCCGATGGCCATTAGATCTTCGTCGCGGATTGCATCAACAATGATGTGGGTATTGCCAAGGGCGTGCTGCGCGTCAAGCTCGGCTGAAATCGCGTCAGCGCCGGCAAACACTGTCGGCGCTGCAATATGCCCGACCGAATGGTGAGTTTGCAGACCCAACCAACGGCGCAGATCAGGGTCAGTCATTGGCGTGAGGGGGTGATGGCGCATGCCGCTGTCACTTATTAGCTGATCTTGGACAAACAGATGCCCCTGATAAACTGAGCGGCCCGTTGTTGGAAAAGCAGGGCAGGCGATCACGCGTGTGGCGTTAAGCCGCGCGGCTAGCGCATCCATGACAGGACCAATGTTACCTTCAGGTGTGCTGTCAAACGTTGAGCAATATTTGAAAAATATCTGCGTGCAACCTTGGGCCAACAACCAGTCAAGTGCCGCAAGAGACCGCTCAACAGCTTGGGCTACGGGAACGGATCGTGACTTAAGCGCAACCACACCGGCCTCAACATCAACAGAAGCAGGGCCAGATGGAACCCCAGTGTATTGCGTAACGCGCATCCCGCCTTTGGCCAGCGTGTTTGCGAGATCACTTGATCCAGTAAAATCATCACCAATACAGCCGAGTTTCATGTGCTATCCGCCTGTTCATGTCGTTGACGTAAGGGATAGCGGCTGGTCCGACAGATTGTCTAGGGGTATGCCCAAAAACCCTTCGCTGTGAGCGGCAGGCTCTCTTCCGATATGCCTGATTGTATTGCGTTTGACGGAAATAGCAGTATCAGGAATGCACGAAACAATCGAGTAGACCGCATGAGCCAAAACGCCGACGAAAGCCTGCCTACACAAATGGTGGGACCCGCCAGAGATTGGCTTAAAACCTTGGGCAAATACCGCGAACCGGATGCGTGGCGCAGCAGCTTTGAAATTGCTGTGACGCTTTTCCCGTTTGTGGTCCTGTGGGCCTGTGCGTGGTGGGCGTTGTCGGTGTCTTGGATCTTGGCGCTTTTCCTTTCGGTCATCAACGCGGCGTTCCTTTTGCGCCTGTTTTGTATCCAGCATGATTGTGGCCACGGTGCGTTTTTCAAAAACCGTGCGGTCAGTGATTGGGTCGGACGCGGTTTGGGGGTTTTGACCCTTACGCCCTATGATGTCTGGCGGCGCTCGCATGCAATTCATCACGGCGCTGCTGGTGACTTGGGCCGGCGCGGTATTGGTGATGTGCAAACGCTGACCGTGGCCGAATATCGCGCTTTGTCGTGGGGTGGGCGGTTAAAGTATCGGGCCTACCGAAATCCGATCGTGATGTTTGGTTTGGGGCCTGGCTATTTGTTTTTGGTCCAAAACCGTCTGCCTTTGGGCTTTATGTCACAAGCGCGCTTTTGGGTGAGCGCCATGCTGACAAATGCTGTTATTCTCTGTGCGCTCGGCGCGATCGTATACTTCAAGGGTTTGCAGCCAATCTTGTTAATTTTTATGCCAACCACATTGGTGGCGGCGACCATTGGTGTTTGGCTATTTTACGTGCAGCATCAATTTGAGAACACGTATTGGGAAGAAACACCCGACTGGGATTTGCACGACGCGGCATTTCACGGAAGCTCTCATTATGTGCTGCCGCCTGTGCTGCAATGGCTCACCGCAAATATCGGGATTCATCACATTCACCATCTGTACAGCCGCATTCCATTCTACCGGTTGCCGCAAGTGTTGGTCGACTGCCCTGCTCTTGGGACTGTGAACCGGCTGACCATACGCGAGAGCTTTGCCCAAGCGCGGCTGCATCTTTGGGATGAAGAAAGAAAACGTTTGGTCGCATTTTCTCAAATCAGAACACCTGCAACCAGCGCTGTGCCAAGCTAAGCCATTCCCCCCACACTTGCAGGCCGCGTGGGGCAGGCTACTTACGTTCGACACGATCCACATTGTATCAACGGCTCATGGCCGCTGGAGTAAGAAAACATGATTATTCTCGATGGCGGCATGGGGCAGGAACTTATTAAACGTGCCGGGCGGGCAACAGACCTGTGGTCGATGCAGGCGCTGTTAGATGCGCCGCAGATGGTCTGTGAGGTGCATAACGAGTATTTTGCCGCAGGAGCGTCAATTGCTACGACAAATACCTATTCAATACTGCCAGATCGGTTGTTGTCCAAAGGGTTAGGGGATCAATTGATCCCCATGACCAAAACGGCCTGCGAAATGGCTGTGGCTGCACGTGATGCGCATGGATCGGGACTGGTTGCGGGGTCGTTGGGGCCGCAAGGGTTTTCATACCAACCGGACCAATGCCCACCTGCGGAACAGGCGGCCGAGGTTTATGCTGACCTTGCGAGGTTGCACGGAAAGTATGTGGACTTTCATTTGCTGGAAACGATGTCTTCTATCGATCAGGCGCGCGGCGGGTTGATGGGGGCACAGGTCACTGGGCTGCCTGTTTGGGTCGCGTTCTCAGTCAGTGATGATGACGGCCGTTTGCTGCGCTCTGGAGAGCCTTTGGAAAATGTGTTGCCGCTACTAAAAGAGTATCGCCCCGAAGCGGTCTTGATCAATTGCTCATCGCCCGAGGCGGTTTCAGACGGTCTGAGCAGTTTGGTAGGTCATGATTTCAAAGTTGGAGCCTATGCAAATGGGTTCACCAAAATTCATGCAGACTTCAATTCGATCAACGCAACAGTTGATTTGTTGGAAGCGCGCACGGACTTGGGGCCAGATGCGTATTTGACGTTTGCGAAAGGTTGGGCCGCAACCGGCGCATCAATCGTCGGCGGCTGCTGTGAAGTAGGGCCAAAGCACATCGAGACACTGGCGCAGTACTTTGCATAAGCGCGGTAACCTTCGCACATCTACGCCAAGGCTGGATTTAATGATCGAAGTGCGGCCCTAGGCGTAGGCCGCGTCAACGATGAACTCGACCTTTAGCTCAGGACGAGCAAGCTTGGCTTCCCCGCACGCGCGTGTCGGTGCATGACCTGCCGGGACCCAAGCGTTCCATACTTCGTTGAGGCCTGCGAAATCACTCATATCGGCCAGCCAGATCGTGACACGCAGCATGTCGTTGCGCGATGAACCTGCCTTGATCAACAGCGCGTCGATTTTCTCCAGGCACGCGCGTACTTGCTCTTGGATTGTGTCACCCTCGGCAACCTGACCGGTTAGATACGCCACACCGTTGTGCTTCACTATTTTGGACGAGCGTTCGCCTGTTTCAATTCGTTCAATCATGGTGGGGCTCCTATGGCAGCAATGTCTATCGTTCAGGGCATATAGTGCGCTTTGGTCAGTGGGGTACAGAGGGGAAGCTAGCGGGGATATAAGTTGGCCTGCCACGACATGTTTGTTCAACACGGTGACGATTGCTGACCTCATTGGTTACTATGCTGAAGCCAGACTAGTTTATGGTCGGCTCAAAAGCCGCGCGCAGTATCATAAAAGGAAAATGGTGGACCCTAGCGGGATCGAACCGCTGACCTCCTGCATGCCATGCAGGCGCTCTCCCAGCTGAGCTAAGGGCCCTTTGGTGCGGTTAAGTAGCCGCGTGGTGAGGGGAGTTCAAGAGAAAAACACCCCCCCCACATTCGCTAATTAATTGTCGTCGTCGCCTTCGGCAGCAACATCGGCGATTTCGTCCAAAGAAACGTTATCTTCGTCGTCATCATCGTCGAGCACATCATCACCCAGATCGACTTCGAGATCATCCTCATCATCGAGTACGAGCTCTTCGCCGTCTGCTTCTGTGTCTTCAGCTTTTGCGGCTGCTGGATCAGCTTTGTCGGCAACCATTGTGCGGTTCTTGTTGACATCAACGGTAACTTCTTCACCCGTGTACGGGCTCACGATTGGCGTACGGCCAAGATCGTAGAAGCGTTTACCGGTGGTTGGGCAAAGGCGTTTGACGCCCCATTCGTCCTTAGGCATATCGGATCCCTTGGGTAATCGAGGGTTGAAACTATCTCACAGGCACGCCCTTATGGCATCGCTTGCGATGTGTATCGCTGGCAGGTGCCACACTCAGGCGGCTCTGTCAAAGTGATTCCGTCGCAATGTGGCTAGGATGGGCAGAATTCAGGCAATGACGACACTTGTTTTGGAAGGTGATCCTGTTGTGCGGGTCCATTTACGGCGCTCTTCGCAGGCACGGCGGCTGTCACTTCGGGTCTCTCGATTGGATGGTAGGGTCAGCCTGACAGTGCCGACACGCGCGCCTGAGCGTGAAGCACTGGCTTTTCTGCGCGAAAAAGAAAATTGGTTGCGGCACCAATTGGCGGGCCAACCCGTTGAGCAAATCGTTGGGATGGGTGCGCAAGTCCCGCTTGGCGGTCAACTCTTTGAGATCGTTCAGGGGCAGGGCCGTAGGATTAGTATTCAGGGTACCCAATTGCAGGTGCCTGGACGCGCTGAAACTGCCGGTGCGCGTGTGCAGGGGTATTTTAAGGCGCAGGCGCGGCTAGTCCTACACCGCGAAGTTGAGCAATTTGCGACCGCCTTAGGTAAGCCGTTTGGCCGCATTACGCTGCGCGATACCAGATCACGTTGGGGATCATGCTCGTCCACAGGGAATTTGAATTTCAGTTGGCGCTTGGTTATGGCGCCGCCGAATGTGTTGTCATACGTGGCAGCCCATGAAGTGGCGCATCTTGCACAGATGAACCATTCCGAGCGTTTCTGGCGGGTTTGCGAGGAACTCTTCGGCCCCTACAAGGCTGAACGCGCATGGTTGCGCACCGAGGGGACCGCATTGCACCGATACCGATTTGGATGATTGACGAAGGCTGACTTTGTGATCACAAATAACACATGTTGATACAAACCCGCCAAGATGCGTCCCCCACTGCGGCCCATGACCGTCTCTACCGCTCGCTGAGAACGCGCATCATGCATGGTGAGTTGTTGCCCGGCCAAGCGTTGACCCTGCGCGGGGTTGGCAAAGAATACGATATGTCGATGACGCCCGTGCGTGAAGCAATGCGCCGTTTGGTGGCGGAAGGCGCGTTGTCTTTGTCATCGTCAGGTCGGATCACCACACCAGAGTTAAGCAATGAGCGGATTGAGGAACTTGCAGCCATTCGTGCGCTGTTGGAGCCAGAGTTGGCCAGCCGTGCACTGCCGCGGGCGCATATGGCGCTTATTGAGCGGCTTGAGGCGATCAATGGACAGATTGATCAGGTGATCGCCCGTTCGGATGCGGTGGGATATCTTAAGCACAACCTTGAATTTCATCGCACGCTTTACCTGCGCGCCCAAGCCCCTGCTATGCTTGCGCTGGCTGAAACGGTTTGGCTGCAATTGGGGCCGACAATGCGCAAGCTTTATGGTCGTTTGCGCCGCACAGAAAGTCCGCGCAATCACAGGCTTATTTTGGCGGCTCTAAAAGCCGGTGATGACCCGGGCCTGCGTATTGCGCTTCGCTCGGATGTTACAAGCGGTTTGCGGATGCTTAAGCAATAGGTCTAAGAACGAAAAAAGCGGGCCCCATAAGACGCCCGCTTTTTCAAAATAATATCTGTCTAAGAATTAGGCGTGGATCGCTCCGTCACCACAAGCAAGTGCCGCTTCGCGCACAGCCTCAGAGTAGGTGGGGTGTGCGTGGCAGGTACGTGCAAGATCTTCTGCTGCCGCACCAAATTCCATTGCTACGCAAATTTCGTGCAGCAAATCACCGGCCATCGGTCCAATGATGTGCGCGCCTAAAATGCGATCTGTTTGTGCATCAGCTAGAATTTTCACAAAGCCATCGGCTGCAAAGTTTGCTTTTGCACGACCGTTACCCATGAAGCTGAACTTGCCCGCTTTGTAGCTGCGACCTTGCTCCTTCAGGCTCTCTTCGGTTTCGCCGACTGAAGCCACTTCAGGGTGGGTGTAAATCACACCTGGGATGACGTTGTAGTTCACGTGCGGGTGCTGACCTGCAAGCCCTTCTGCGACTGCCATACCTTCATCTTCCGCTTTGTGCGCAAGCATTGGGCCTTCGATGGCGTCACCAATTGCATAGATGCCTGCGACATTGGTGGCGTAGTTGGCGTTCGTTTTGATCTGACCACGGTCACTCATTTCAACGCCGAGCGCTTCCAGCCCCAAACCATCCGTGAACGGCTTGCGGCCCGTTGCCACAAGTACCGTGTCCGCGTCGATCGTTGTTTCGCTATCGTCTTTGCGGGATTTGTAAGTAACTTTCGCATTGTTGCCTTTGACTTCAACACCTTGAACAGCAGCACCAAGTGTGAAGGAGATGCCCTGCTTGGTTAGCAGTTTTTGGAAGGTGCGCTGGACCTCGGCGTCCATGCCGGGTGTGATGACGTCAAGGAACTCAACAACTTCAACTTCTGCGCCAAGGCGGGCGTAGACAGAGCCCAACTCAAGCCCGATGACACCTGCACCAATCACAACAAGCTTTTTCGGGATTTTTGGCAGTTCAAGCGCGCCAGTGCTGTCCACAACGATCTTTTGGTCAACTTCGATACCGGGCAGGGCCGATGGTACGGAGCCTGACGCGATGATGATGTTTTTGGCGCTGTGCACCGCGTCACCAACTTTTACCTGACCGGCTGCAGGAATGCTGCCCCAGCCTTTGAGCCAATCGATTTTGTTCTTTTTGAACAAGAACTCGATGCCTTTGGTGTTGGTTTCGATTGTGTCGCTTTTGTAGGACTGCATCTGCTTCCAATCAACGGAAGGTGCTTTGCCCTTAAGGCCCATGGCGGCAAAGTTGTGCTCTGCTTCGTGCAGCATATGTGAAGCGTGCAGCAGGGCCTTTGACGGGATGCAGCCAACGTTGAGGCACGTTCCGCCAAGCGTATCGCGGCCTTCAACAACAGCGGTTTTGAGGCCCAATTGGGCACAGCGGATTGCACAGACATAGCCGCCGGGGCCGCTGCCGATTACGATGACGTCATAGTTGGCCATGGGGGTCTCCTTGGTATTAAATGAGGGCAGCGATTAGCATCGCAACAGTTGCGCCAAAACCAACCACCCAGATGTAGCTGCGCCACGGCACAAGGCCTTGAACATAGGCAGGTACATAGAGCAGGCGGGCGATCAGATAGACATGCGCGCAGGCTTCTGTGAATGGGCTGGATTGATCCGAGAACGTCACCACAACCACAGCGATGGTGAACATGATCAACCCTTCGAAGTGGTTGTTCATGGCGCGTTGCAGACGTCCTGCGGTGCCTTGCAGTTCAACTTTCTTGTCGCGCGGTGACATGGCGGCTTTTGTGCCGACCTGCATTTGCGCGGTGATTGAATAGAGCGTGAACTGAACAACCTGCAAAAGGGCCGCGAGGGTGAGGACGTAAATCTCTGTAGTCATTTTAGCGTGCCTTTAATTGCAGCAAGTGTCGAAGTGGTCCGCGCGGTCAAAAGCGACTTGCGGGCCACGTCAGGTATTACAGATCCATCAGTAGGCGACGTGGGTCTTCCAGCGCTTCTTTGACGCGCACAAGGAACGTCACCGCCCCTTTGCCGTCAACGATACGGTGATCATAGGACAACGCCAGATACATCATCGGACGGATCACTACTTGACCATTGATCGCCATCGGACGGTCTTGGATTTTGTGCATGCCCAAGATGCCTGATTGTGGGGGGTTCAAGATGGGCGAAGACATCAGCGAGCCGTAGACACCACCGTTCGAGATGGTGAACGTGCCGCCTTGCATTTCTGCCATGCTCAGCTTGCCGTCACGGGCGCGCGCCCCTTTTTCAGCAATCGCTTTCTCGATGCCTGCAAAGCTCATGGAGTCTGCATCGCGGATAACGGGCACGACCAAACCAGTTGGCGTACCTGCAGCAATGCCCATGTGGACGAAGTTTTTGTAGACGATGTCTGTGCCGTCAATTTCTGCGTTCACTTCGGGAACTTCGCGCAGGGCGTGAATACAAGCTTTGGTAAAGAACGACATAAAGCCCAGTTTCACGCCGTGCTTTTTCAAGAACAGGTCTTTGTATTCGTTGCGCAGCGCCATCACCTCGGTCATGTCGACCTCGTTATAGGTGGTCAGCATCGCGGCGGTGTTCTGGCTGTCTTTCAAACGCTTCGCGATGGTCTGACGCAGGCGTGTCATCTTCACGCGTTCCTCGCGGGATGCGTCGTCTGCTGAAACCGGTGCGCGTGGCGCGGATGGGGCGGCAGCAGTGGCGGTTGGTGCAGATGCGATTGCTTTCATAACATCTTCTTTCATAATCCGTCCGTCGCGGCCTGAGCCGGTCACTTGGTCTGCAGACATGCCTTTTTCGGCCATCAGTTTTTTGGCAGAGGGCGCGTCTTCAACGTCTTTGCCAGATGCGGCTGGCGCAGGAGATGCTTCGGCTTTGGAGGTGCGCGCAGATGAAACAGCACCTGAGGCGCCACCGATCACAGCCAGTTTCGCCGTTGCATCCACAGTAGTGCCTTCGGTTGCGATGATTTCTGACAACACACCCGCGGCAGGGCTTGGAACTTCAACGCTGACTTTGTCTGTTTCCAGCTCACACAGCATCTCGTCTTGCGCGACAGTGTCGCCCACTTTTTTGAACCACGTCGACACAGTCGCTTCGGTCACGCTTTCGCCCAATGTGGGGACCATGACGTCAACGGCTTGTGCGGCGTCACCTGCGTCGGCCTTGGCTGCTGCGTCCGCCTTTGGGGCGTCCGTATCGCCCGATGGCTTGTCATCGCCCGCGCTGATCTGTGCGAGCAACGCATCGACGCCAACTGTTTCGCCTTCAGGTGCCACGATCTCGGACAATGTGCCTGCAGCGGGGCTTGGTACTTCGACGGTTACTTTGTCTGTTTCCAGCTCGCACAGCATTTCGTCAACGGCTACCGCGTCGCCCGGCTTTTTGAACCAGGTTGCAACAGTTGCTTCGGTGACTGATTCACCCAGTGTAGGAACACGAACTTCGGTCATTATTTCTTTCCTTTGATCGTCAGGGCTTCGTCCACAAGGGCGGCCTGTTGTGCTTTGTGCGCGCTTGCCAAACCCGTGGCTGGCGATGCGGATGTTGCGCGGCCAACATAGGCCGGACGTTTTGATTTTGCGCCAATCCGGTCAAGGACCCACTCAATGTTGGGCTCGATGAATGACCATGCGCCTTGGTTTTTGGGCTCTTCCTGACACCAAACCATGTCAGCACCTTTGAATCGCTCCAGTTCTTTGATCAGCGACATCGCGGGGAACGGATAGAATTGTTCGATGCGCAACAGATATACATCATCAAGGCCGCGCGCGTCGCGTTCCTCAAGCAGGTCAAAGTAGACCTTGCCTGAACACATCACCACGCGCTTGATCTTATCATCAGCGGCCAGTGTCAGTTCAGAGTTGCCTTGTTGTGCATCATCCCAAAGAACGCGGTGGAAGGACGAGCCGGTCGTAAAGTCCTCGCGTGTGCTGACAGCCATTTTGTGGCGCAACAGGGATTTCGGCGTCATCATCACCAGTGGCTTGCGGAAGTCACGGTGAAGCTGACGGCGCAGGATGTGGAAATAGTTGGCAGGTGTGGTGCAGTTTGCCACGATCCAGTTGTCACCGCCGCACATCTGCAAGAACCGCTCAAGACGCGCCGAGGAGTGCTCGGGACCTTGACCTTCATAGCCGTGTGGCAACAACATGACGAGGCCGGACATCCGCAGCCACTTGCTTTCACCAGAGCTGATAAACTGATCGAACATGATCTGGGCGCCGTTGGCAAAATCGCCAAATTGTGCTTCCCAAAGTGTCAGCGCGTTAGGCTCCGCCAAAGAGTAGCCATATTCAAAGCCAAGCACCGCGTATTCAGACAGCATCGAGTCGATCACTTCGTACTGTGATTGGCCTTCGCGAATGTTGTTCAGCGGGTAGTAGCGATCTTCGGTATCTTGGTTGATCAGGCCAGAGTGGCGGTGGCTAAATGTGCCCCGTGTACTGTCTTGGCCAGACAAACGAACAGGGAAGCCTTCAGTTAGCAAAGAACCAAACGCAAGCGCTTCACCGGTTGCCCAATCAATGCCTTTGCCTGCACCAAGTGCCTTCTTTTTGGTATCAAGCATACGTCGCACAGTCTTATGAAGCGGATAGCCCTCGGGCGCGTGCGTCAGCGCGTTTGCTACTTGATCAAAAGTCTCATCCGCGATGCCTGTAGTGCCGCGCTGATAGTCATCACCATCGCGATGATCGAGGTGCGACCAGCGGCCATCAAGCCAATCAGCTTTGTTCGGTTTAAAGTCTTTTCCGGCCTCAAACTCGGTGTTGAGCATGGACTGGAACGCGGCCTTCATATCCTCGATTTCCCCTTCGGGAATGAGGCCGTCTTTTACCAAACGATCCGTATAAAGCGTCAGAGTTGTCTTTTGCTTTTTGATCTTTTTGTACATCAGCGGGTTTGTGAACATGGGCTCGTCGCCCTCGTTGTGTCCGAACCGGCGATAGCAGATAATATCGAGAACCACGTCCTTGTGGAACTTCTGGCGGAACTCTGTTGCCACTTTCGCGGCGTGGACCACGGCTTCTGGGTCGTCGCCGTTCACGTGGAAAATTGGTGCTTCAACCATCAACGCGATGTCGGTAGGGTATGGCGATGAGCGGCTAAAGTGCGGCGCAGTTGTGAAACCAATCTGGTTATTCACGACGATGTGCATCGTGCCGCCTGTGCGGTGGCCGCGCAGACCAGAAAGGCCAAATCCTTCGGCTACAACACCCTGACCGGCAAATGCCGCATCACCGTGCAGCAAGATGCCCATGACGGCTGTGCGGTCTGTGTCGTTCAGTTGATCCTGCTTGGCGCGCACTTTGCCCAAAACGACGGGGTTCACGGCTTCAAGGTGCGAGGGGTTCGCCGTCAGTGACAAGTGTACGTCATTGCCGTCAAAGGACCGGTCGGATGATGCACCAAGGTGATACTTAACGTCACCCGAACCGTCTACGTCCTCGGGCTTGAAGCTGCCGCCTTGGAATTCGTTAAAAATGGCGCGGTAAGGTTTGCTCATGACATTTGCCAAAACAGACAAACGGCCACGGTGTGGCATTCCAACGATGATCTCGCGCAGGCCCAGTTGGCCGCCGCGCTTGATGATTTGCTCCATCGCGGGGATCAAGCTTTCACCGCCATCAAGGCCGAACCGCTTGGTGCCCATGTATTTCACATGCAGGAATTTCTCAAAGCCCTCGGCCTCAACCAACTTGTTAAGGATTGCTTTACGGCCTTCGCGGGTGAACTGGATTTCTTTCCCCAGACCCTCGATGCGTTCCTTTAGCCAGCTCGATTCTTCGGGGTTTGAAATGTGCATATACTGCAGCGCAAAAGTGCCACAGTAGGTCCGCTTCACGATATCAACGATCTGACGCATGGTTGCGATTTGCAGGCCAAGAACGTTGTCGATGAAAATCGGGCGGTCCATATCCGCGTCAGTGAAGCCGTAGGATTTCGGGTCAAGCTCTGGGTGCGCGGTTGTCTCGCGCATGCCGAGCGGATCAAGATCAGCAGCAAGGTGGCCGCGAATACGGTAGGCACGGATCAGCATTAGCGCGCGAATGCTGTCTAAAACTGCGCGCTGGATGGCGTCATTGCTGACTTCAACACCCGCGTCGGCGGCTTTGCCTGTGATTTTCTTGGCTGCTGTTTTTGCTTCGGCAGGCGCTGGATATTCGCCGGTGATCGCAGAGGTCAGATCATCGTGTGGCATGGGGGGCCAGTCTGCACGCGCCCATGATGGCCCGCTTGCTTCGGCTTTTACATCAAGTTCCGCATCGCCAAGTGCGCGAAAGAATTCCTGCCACGCTTCGTCCACTGCGTTGGGATCGTTGGCATATTGAGCGTAAAGCTGCTCGAGATATTCCGCATTGTGCCCCTGCATAAACGAGGATGCATGGAATTGATCATTCGCGGGGTGGTCGGTCATGTGTTTGGCCTCATGGCAAGGAAGGACGAGCGAAAAATAAGGAAGGGGCGCGGCAGGGAGGTGCCGCGCCCGTTAGGTGTTAGCCGATGGCTTCTTTAACAGCTTCGCCTAAAGTCGCGGGACTGTCCGCAACGATGATACCCGCAGATTTCATGGCTTCGATTTTGCTTTCCGCATCCCCTTGGCCGCCAGCAACAATCGCGCCAGCGTGGCCCATGCGACGGCCGGGAGGTGCCGTGCGGCCAGCAATAAAGCCAGCGGTTGGTTTCCAGCGGCCTTTCTTGCGTTGCTCGGCGAGGAACTCGGCTGCTTCTTCTTCGGCTGTACCGCCAATTTCACCGATCATGATGATTGAGTGCGTCTCATCGTCATCAAGGAACATGTCCAGCACATCGATGTGCTCGGTGCCTTTGAGGGGGTCACCACCGATGCCAACAGCCGTAGATTGGCCTAGGCCCATATCAGTTGTTTGCTTCACGGCTTCATATGTGAGCGTGCCAGAGCGTGACACAACACCCACGCTGCCGCGACGGTGAATATGGCCGGGCATGATGCCAATTTTGCAAGCGTCCGGAGTGATTACACCGGGGCAGTTCGGACCAACAAGACGTGATGTTGATCCCTCAAGGGCACGCTTGACGCGCATCATATCAAGCACAGGAATGCCTTCGGTGATGCAAACGATCAGCGGCATATTGGCGTCAATTGCTTCCAAAATACTGTCTGCCGCAAAGGGGGGCGGCACATATATCACAGATGCGTTTGCTTCTGTGACGTGCATTGCTTCGTGCACGGAGTTGAAGATCGGCAGATCAAGATGTGACTGACCACCTTTGCCGGGTGTCACGCCACCAACCATTTTGGTGCCGTAAGCAATTGCCTGCTCGGAGTGAAAAGTACCCTGGCTGCCGGTCAAACCCTGGCAGATGACTTTTGTGTTTTCGTTAATAAGGACGGCCATTTTGCGTCTCCTTAAATGTTGTGCGCGGGCGATGTCGCCTCGGGCGCGAAGAGGTTGCGAATGGGCGAGGGACTTAGCCCTTCACCGCCTTAACGATTTTCTGAGCACCATCCTTGAGGTCGTCAGCAGCAATTACATCAACGTCTGAATTGTTGATGATCGCCTTACCTTGCTCAACGTTGGTTCCTTCAAGACGCACAACCAGCGGTACTTTCAGGCCAACTTCTTTCACGGCTGCAACAACGCCTTCGGCAATAACATCACAGCGCATGATGCCGCCGAAGATGTTGACCAAGATGCCTTTGACGTTCGGGTCAGATGTGATGATTTTGAACGCTTCGGTAACTTTCTCTTGGGTAGCGCCGCCACCTACGTCGAGAAAGTTTGCAGGCTCTGCGCCGTAGAGCTTGATGATGTCCATCGTTGCCATGGCAAGACCAGCGCCGTTAACCATACAACCGATTTCACCGTCGAGTGCGATGTAGTTGAGGTCAAACTTGGACGCGGCCAGTTCTTTAGGGTCTTCTTCAGTTTCATCACGAAGTGCCGCGATATCTGCGTGGCGGTAGATCGCGTTGCCGTCAAAGCTGACCTTGGCATCAAGCACCTTAAGATCACCGGCATCAGTTACGATCAGCGGGTTGATTTCAAGCATCTCCATGTCTTTTTCCATGAAGGCTGTATAAAGCTGGCCCATCAATTTGACGCACTGCTTAACCTGCTGACCTGTAAGGCCGAGTGTGAAAGCGATACGGCGACCGTGATACGCTTGGAAACCTGTTGCAGGATCAACGCTGAACGACAGGATTTTTTCAGGGGTCGCTGCTGCTACTTCCTCAATGTCCATGCCGCCTTCGGTTGAGCACACGAATGATACGCGGCTTGTTTGGCGGTCAACGAGCAGGGCAAGATACATTTCTGTTTCAATGCCGGAACCGTCTTCGATGTAGATACGGTTTACTTGCTTACCCTCAGGACCTGTTTGGTGTGTCACCAATGTGCGGCCCAACATGCGCTTTGCTTCTTGTGCTGCTTCTTCAGCAGATTTTGCCAAACGTACACCGCCAGCTTCGCCAGCGTCGGCTTCGACAAATTTACCTTTGCCGCGTCCGCCTGCGTGAATTTGTGCTTTTACAACCCAAAGCGGGCCGTCCATTTCACCTGCGGCTGTTTTTGCGTCTTCGGCTTTGAGAACGGCACGGCCATCGCTCACTGGGGCACCGTAAGTGCGCAACAAGGCTTTGGCCTGATATTCGTGGATATTCATGGAAAATATGTCCCGTTTGGCTGCAATTAGAGCACCCTAAGCACGAAGCGCGCTTAAATAAGAGTAACTTTTTGCGCAGATTGGGAAAAAAGCGACATTTGTGATCACAGCCGAAAAAAGTGTGATCACAAATTTGGGGGCTGAAGTGATTTCTGTGACTGGATTCACACATCAGCGAATCTTGAATATAAAAAGGCGCCCCATAATGGAGCGCCTTAAAGGCTGTCTAATTGGTAGTTTAAGCCAGTGAGTTGTCGATCTCTTTACAGGCGGACACGAGGCCCTTCACTGCGTTGATCGACTTTTCGAACATATCTTGCTCGTCTTTGTTCATCTTGATCTCGACGACGCGCTCAACACCTTCGGCGCCGATTACTGTTGGAACACCGACGTAGAACCCATCAAGGCCGTAGTTGCCATCAACGTATGCTGCACATGGCAGAACGCGCTTTTGGTCTTTGAGGTAAGCTTCGGCCATTTCAATCGCGGAGGTGGCAGGTGCGTAGAAAGCAGAACCATTGCCAAGTAAGCCAACGATCTCTGCGCCACCATCACGTGTGCGTTGAACGATTGCGTCCATCTTTTCTTGTGTCGTCCAACCCATGTCGATCAGATCAGGGAGAGGGATGCCTGCAACGGTTGAATAGCGTACAAGCGGAACCATTGTGTCGCCGTGGCCGCCCAGAACGAAAGCTGTGACGTCTTTCATTGAGACGTTGAACTCGAGGCTCAGGAAGTGACGGAAGCGCGCGCTGTCCAAAACACCAGCCATGCCACACACTTTGTTGTGGGGCAGACCAGAGAATTCACGAAGTGCCCAAACCATCGCGTCAAGCGGGTTGGTGATGCAGATAACAAAGGCGTTTGGTGCGTGGGCTGCAATGCCTTCACCAACAGACTTCATTACTTTCAAATTGATACCCAAAAGGTCATCACGGCTCATACCAGGCTTGCGCGGTACACCAGCTGTTACGATGCAAACATCAGCGCCTGCGATGTCGGCATAGTCAGTCGTGCCCTTCATTGTGGCGTCGAAACCTTCGGACGGACCAGCTTCAGCAATATCGAGTGCTTTGCCTTGTGGTGTACCATCAGCAATGTCGAAGAGAACAACGTCGCCAAGCTCTTTCAGCGCTACGAGGTGAGCGAGCGTGCCGCCAATTTGTCCAGCGCCGATAAGGGCAATTTTAGGTCTGGCCATGTGAGTATCTCCGGTCAGGTGAGTTGTGAGGGTCGTGTTTCAAGGGCGGTGCCTAGACCCAAAGTATGTTGCTTGCAAGGTTTTGAATGGATGCGCACCCTTGCTGAGCTGACCTGCGCTGGCGTAAAGAAATGGCAATGCGAAAATTTTCAAGGGCTTAGCCGCGATGGATCTGACATTTTCGTTTTTCGCTCTCGCGGTACCTGCAGTGATCTTTGCGGGGATTTCAAAAGCCGGATTTGGCTCGGGCGCGGCCTTTGCGGCTGCATCGATTCTCGCGCTTGTGCTTGATCCGGCGATGGCGCTTGGAATCATGTTGCCGTTGTTGATGCTCATCGATGTTGCCGCCCTCCGGGCCTATTGGGGGAAATGGGACTGGCAAGAAGCCCGCCGTCTTATTATCGGTAGTTTGCCGGGTATCGCTGTAGCGATTTGGTTGTATCAGGTGGCAGACGCTGATGTGTTTCGCTTCTTAATCGGCGCGGTTTCTTTGTTATTTGTCGCGCTTCAGTTGGCCAAGGCGCGCAACCTAATCCCGAGCCGTGAGAAGGCATATCCGGAGTGGGCAGGAGTTTTATCTGGCTGTGTCGCAGGCTTCACAAGCTTTGTTAGTCACGCAGGCGGGCCTCCGGTGGCTGTGTATTTGCTTGCGCAACGGCTCGATAAAACGACCTATCAAGCGACCACGGTTCTTACATTCTGGGCGATCAATGCGCTCAAATCGCTTCCTTACGCCATTTTGGGCGTTTTTACGTGGCAAACGCTTTATATTGACCTTTTGCTCGCCCCATTTGCGCTGATCGGGGCGTGGCTTGGTGTTCGGGCGCATCGCATCATCTCTGAGCGCGCATTTTTCACGCTGACGTATGTTTTGTTGGTCATTACTGGCAGCAAGCTGATCTGGGACGCACTAACTTAAATGCTTTTGCCGATCACGCTTAGCTTATCTGTCTTTTCAAATGCACGGCCCGAAGCAACAAGGCAGGTGGGGCCGGCCGCTTTAGTTACAGTAATGGTCCAGCTGCCCGTAGCGTTTGAAGCGAATATCTCGACCAAAGCGTTATCCGCGCCAAGGCCAACAGATTGTCGTGTCTCACCATATTTCGTGGAAAGGTTATCCACAATTGTTGCCCTGTTTCCGCATTGGGCCAAATGTTGACTGGACGCAGCTAACGTCATTGCGGCTAGCAATAAATTCATACCAAAATTCCTCGTAAACAAACACGCGCCACATATCCCATACTAACTTTTTCATTTGGTGAACTTGGGTCAAGCGCTGCATCGCAGCAATTCGTGCTTGTAATCATCGCATGAATAATGCGATGTCTGCGCAAGATAATTACTCAATAGAGGTAAGAAGATGTCTCAGCGCCCCGTCCGTTCCGTCCTTTATATTCCGGCTTCAAAAGAGCGTGCCCTTGAAAAGGCCGAAGGTTTGGCGTGCGACGCGATCATTTTCGATCTTGAGGACGCAGTTGCCATCGATGAAAAAGTACCTGCGCGTGATTTATTAGCCGAAACACTTCCGACAGCCGATTATGGCGCGCGTTTGCGGATTGTACGTGTGAATGGGCTTGATACCAATTGGGGCCGTGAGGATGTTTTGAGTGTTGCAGATGCAGATGCTGTTCTGCTTCCCAAAGTTAATTCCGCCGCAGATGTAGATGCCATTGCGGCATTAACGAGCTTGCCGATTTGGGCGATGATGGAAACACCTTTGGGTATTCTTAACGCCGCTGAAATTGCGGCCCATCCCCGCCTTGAGGGGATGGTTATGGGCACCAACGATTTGACAAAAGATCTCAATACGCGTCACCGGCCGGATCGTGAACCGCTGCTTACGTCGTTGCAGATGTGCCTGCTTGCAGCGCGTGCCCACGGGGTCACTATTGTCGATGGGGTTTACAATGCCTTTAAGGATGATGCGGGCCTGAAGGTGGAATGTGACCAAGGTCGTGACATGGGATTTGAGGGTAAAACCTTGATTCATCCTGCACAGCTGGACGTTGCTAATACGGCTTTCGCACCGTCAGAGGCCGAAATTGATCTGTCGAAGCGCCAAATCGAAGCGTTCGAACAAGCAGAGCGCGACGGGCAGGGTGTTGCTGTTGTGGACGGAAAGATCGTAGAAAACCTTCATATCGTAACGGCGCGCGCGACGCTCGCAAAAGTGCACGCCATTCAGGCAATGAAGGATTAAATAATGGGTCTTCTGATCGCAGGTGTTATTTTGTGGAGTGCTGCGCACTTCTTTAAACGGTTAGCGCCCGCAGCGCGGGCAGGGCTGGGCGATAAAGGACGCCTTTTGGTGACTGCGGCTTTGGGCGCAAGCTTGCTCATGATGATTTTCGGCTACCGAATGGCGGACTTCATCCCTGTTTATACGCCACCGGAGTGGGCGCGCGGTGTGAACAACCTCGCCATGATTGCAGCATTTTATGTTTTTGGGGCGTCTGCTGCGAAGCCCGCGAAAGTCTGGCTCGGTACGAAACTTCGCCACCCACAACTTGCTGCAGTGGCGATTTGGGCGGTGGCGCATTTGCTGGTCAATGGTGATGCGGCTTCTTTGGTGTTGTTCGGCGGACTGCTGGCATGGGCTTTTGGCGCCATGGCTTTGATCAATCGTGCAGAAGGGACGTGGGACGTGCCTGCTCAGGCATCAGTGAAAAAGGAAATCACCCTCATCGTGATTACGGTGGTTCTTTACAGTCTTGTTGCGGCTATTCACATCTGGCTGGGTGTGAACCCGTTCGTTTAATTGAAGGTGAAAGCTGTGAAACTGTATCGATTTTTGTCCGAAGATGACACGTCTGACTTCTGCCACAAGGTGACGGATGCCTTGAATAAAGGATGGGAGCTTTACGGCGGCCCGACCCAAGCATGGGATGCCGCAAACGGAGTGATGCGCTGTGGTCAGGCCGTGACCAAAGAGGTTGAGGGCACCTACACGCGCGACACAAAGCTCGGCGAACATTAAGATCAGAAAGGCACTTACATGACCTCAAACAAAACAAACGCGGGCCGCTTTTTTGAAGACTATGCGGTCGGTGATGTGATCCGTCATGCGGTGCCTCGAACGCTATCTGGGGGGGAGCGCGCACTTTACCACGCGCTCTACCCTGCGCGTCACGCGCTTTATTCGTCTGACCAGTTTGCACAATCGTGCGGGCTGCGCGGTAGCCCCATCGATGACATGATCGTTTTTCATACGGTCTTTGGCAAAACCGTACCTGACATCTCTTTGAATGCAGTCGCAAATTTGGGGTATGCCGAGGCACGTTTTTTGAAGCCTGTTTGGGCTGGTGATACGCTACGATCTACATCAGAGGTGATCGGAGTTAAGCAAAATTCCAACGGCAAAACTGGTGTGGTTTGGGTGTGTACACGCGGCTTGAACCAGCATGATGATGTTGTGCTGGAATACGTGCGTTGGGTCATGGTGCGCAAAAATAACCTTGATGCACCCGCACCGCAGGCAGTGATACCCGAACTGAGTGACGTGGTCCCTGCGAGCGAGTTGAACGTACCCGAGGGACTTGATTTCAACGCCTATGATACGGAACCGGCTGGTGAAGCGCACCGGCTTGGTGATTATGCAGTCGGTGAGATCATTGATCATGTTGACGGGGTCACCGTTGAAGAAGCCGAGCATATGCTTGCGACGCGTCTTTGGCAAAACACCGCCAAGGTTCATTTTGACGCCACCAACCGGCCAGATGGCAAGCGGTTGATTTACGGTGGTCACGTCATCTCAATGGCCCGTGCTTTGTCATTTAATGGGCTGGCAAATGCGCAAATCATAGCTGGCATCAACTCTGGTGCCCATGCGAACCCGTGTTTTGCAGGTGATACAATACGTGCGTGGTCCGAAGTCTTGGACACTGCACAAACCGCCGCGCCGGGTGTTGGTGCGATCCGGTTGAGGCTTGTGGCGACAAAGGGTGATGCAGGAATTCTACGTGGGGACGACGGGAAATATGCACCAGACGTGCTGCTTGATCTGGATTATTGGGCGCTGATGCCGACTTAGGCGTCTATGAACGCGAGAGCCCCTAAATGTGATCACAGATTTTTCGTGTGTGATCACATTTTTCGAAAAAGATGCGAATTAGGACAATTCGAAGCAGTTTTTCTCGATCTGCGCGCGTGACTCACATTCAAAAAGAGATACAAAGGGGTTAGCCCCGCCGTGCGACCTTTTTAAGGTGCGCATTGCAAGCCAACGAAGGGAACACCTATGGCCGATGTAAATCGTGGCAATCGCCCGCTTTCGCCGCATTTGGCAATTTACCGTCCTCAGTTGACGTCAATGACGTCGATCCTGACGCGGATTACTGGCAATGCACTTTTGATCTCAACTTTGCTTGTCGTGTGGTGGTTTTTGTCCGCTGCTATTTCGCCGGAGTACTTTGCGTACGCTGACGGTGTTCTGACCAGCTGGTTTGGCGACATTGTATTGACGCTTTCTGTGTTGGGCCTTTGGTACCACACGCTGGCCGGCCTGCGTCACCTTATCTGGGATATGGGATACGGCCTTGAGGTGGAGCAGGCTGAAAAGATGGGCATCGTCTGCCTCGTTGGTTCAGTCGTTCTGACCCTTATTACTGTCCTCGTCGTTTAATCGGAGCGCACAAACATGGCTTATTTGACAGATCGCAAACGCGCCGCTGGACTTGGGGCTGCGAAGACAGGCACGGAACATCATTGGTCCATGATGGTCTCCTCTGTGGCCTTGCTTTTGCTGGTCCCACTCTTCGTTTTCACCGTCGGTCCTGTAATCGGCAGCAACCACGGCGAAATGGTCGCATATTTTGCAAAACCTTTCCCTGCTATTGTAGCAGCATTCACACTGACCGTGGGTTTGATGCACTTTAAGAATGGCGCACAGACCCTTATCGAAGACTACGTACACGGCCCCGCTAAGAAGCTGACAATCATTAGTGTGATTTGTCTCAGCTACGCGGCCGCCGGAACCGCCCTTTTCTCAATTGCGCGCATCGCGCTGTAATATCGGAGCACACTCATGACTGCATACGATTACGAAACACACGAATATGACGTAGTTGTCGTTGGCGCCGGTGGCGCCGGCCTGCGTGCAACGCTTGGTATGGCTGAGCAGGGCTTGCGTACGGCCTGTGTAACCAAGGTTTTCCCAACCCGCTCGCACACAGTTGCAGCGCAGGGTGGCATCGCGGCCTCTTTGTCTAACATGGGTCCTGATAACTGGCAGTGGCACATGTATGACACTGTCAAAGGATCTGACTGGCTGGGTGATACGGATGCTATGGAGTATCTGGCGCGCGAAGCACCCAAGGCCGTTTATGAGCTTGAGCACTACGGTGTGCCTTTCTCACGGACCGAAGAAGGCAAAATTTACCAACGCCCCTTTGGTGGTCACACAACCGAATTCGGCGAAGGCCCGCCCGTGCAGCGTACCTGTGCTGCAGCGGACCGTACTGGTCACGCGATCTTGCACACGCTTTACGGTCAAAGCCTGAAGAACAACGCCGAGTTCTACATTGAGTATTTCGCAATCGACTTGATCATGTCTGATGACGGTCAGTGTCAGGGTGTTCTGTGCTGGAAGCTTGATGACGGAACGCTGCACCTGTTCAGCGCGAAAATGGTTGTCCTGGCCACCGGCGGTTATGGCCGTGCGTACTTCAGCGCAACGTCTGCCCACACATGTACTGGTGATGGGGGCGGTATGGTTGCTCGTGCTGGTCTGCCTCTGCAGGACATGGAATTTGTTCAATTCCACCCCACTGGTATTTACGGTGCAGGTTGCCTCATCACAGAAGGTGCGCGCGGCGAGGGTGGTTATTTGACCAACTCCGAGGGCGAGCGCTTTATGGAGCGGTACGCGCCAACTTACAAAGACCTTGCCAGCCGTGATGTTGTTTCGCGCTGCATGACGATGGAAATTCGTGAAGGTCGCGGTGTTGGGGCAGAAGGCGATCACATCCACCTCCACCTGAACCACTTGCCAAAAGAGACGCTTGATCTGCGCTTGCCCGGTATTTCGGAATCCGCACGGATTTTCGCAGGTGTTGACCTGACCAAAGAGCCGATCCCAGTGCTTCCGACTGTGCACTATAATATGGGTGGTATTCCAACGAACTATTGGGGGGAAGTTCTTGCCCCGACCAAAGATAATCCTGACAACGTTGCACCGGGCCTTATGGCTGTTGGTGAAGCGGGTTGTGCGAGTGTTCACGGCGCAAACCGTTTGGGTTCAAACTCACTGATTGACTTGGTTGTGTTCGGTCGTGCCGCTGCGATCCGCGCGGCGGAAGTTGTTGACCCGAAAACGCCTGTCCCAACGCCGAACCAACGTTCTGTAGAAGCTGCGATCAGCCGCTTTGACGGGTTGCGTTACGCCAAAGGTCACGTGCCAACTGCTGAGCTTCGTCTTGATATGCAAAAGACAATGCAGTCAGACGCAGCCGTGTTCCGTACAGACAAAACTCTGGCAGAAGGGGTCGAAAAGATGAACGACGTCGCCGCACGCATGAGCGATGTTCAGGTGACCGACACATCAATGGTTTGGAACTCAGACCTGATGGAAACGCTTGAGCTTGGTAACCTTCTGCCAAACGCAGTTGCTACCGTTGTGGCCGCTGAGGCGCGCAAGGAATCACGCGGTGCACACGCCCACGAAGATTATCCGGATCGTGACGACGAGAACTGGCGCAAGCACAGCCTCGTTTGGTTCGAGGGTATGAAGGCGGGCTTGGGTTATCGCGGTGTTCACCTGAACCCATTGACCAGCCACAACGACGGCGGCATCGACCTGAAGAAAATCGCGCCAAAGGCACGTGTCTACTAATGGTGCGCTGCTTTGCGATAACTTCATTGGCAGGAGCGTTAGCATGATCCGTGCTGCGCTTTGCCTTTCTGCGGTGCTGGCCCTTGGTGCCTGTGACAAAGCCGAGCAGGCCGTCGATAAAGCGGCCCGCACAACGGCCAAAGCCGCTGTGGATGAGGTCCTCGTAACGCAGTTTCCGTTTATCCCGAAGAACCAGATCACACCCTATTCTGACTGTGTGATCGATAGTGCATCATCTGGTGAAATTCTGTCACTGACCCGCGACGCGATTGGTCAAATCAGTCAGAGCACTTTGAACACGGTTCAAACCATTCTCACACGACCCGAAGCGATTAAGTGTATCGCCGAAGCGGGTCTGACAACTCAAGGCTAAGGAGAAATTCCATGGTTCAACTACGCCTCCCTAAAAACAGCCGCATGACCGCAGGCAAGACTTGGCCCAAGCCTGAAGGCGTGACCAACCTGCGCAAAGTTCAAGTGTACCGTTGGTCGCCTGATGATGATAAAAACCCCGCACTTGATACATATTGGGTTGATATGGACACCTGTGGACCGATGGTTCTGGATGTTCTGATCAAGATCAAAAACGAGATTGATCCGACACTTGCGTTCCGCCGTTCATGCCGCGAGGGCATCTGTGGATCGTGCGCCATGAACATTGATGGCATCAACACACTTGCGTGTATTTACGGTGCCGATGAAGTGAAGGGTGACATCAAGATTTACCCTCTGCCGCACATGCCTGTTATCCGCGATTTGATCCCCGACCTGACACACTTTTATGCGCAGCACGCAAGCATCATGCCGTGGCTCGAAACAAAAACGAACCGCCCTGCAAAAGAGTGGCGCCAGTCGATTGAAGACCGCAAGAAGTTGGATGGTCTTTATGAATGCGTGATGTGTGCGTCATGTTCAACCTCGTGCCCATCTTACTGGTGGAACGGCGACAAATACCTTGGGCCAGCAGCATTGTTGCACGCGTATCGCTGGATCATCGATAGCCGCGATGAAGCGACAGGCGAGCGCTTGGATGATCTTGAAGATCCGTTCAAGCTGTATCGCTGCCACACCATTATGAACTGTGCAAAGACCTGCCCAAAGGGGTTGAACCCGGCGAAGGCCATTGCGTCTATTAAGCAAATGATGGTGGAGCGCACCGTCTAGGGTGTCTGTTCAGACTGAGGCAAATAATCAAAAAGCCCCGCCAATTGGTGGGGCTTTTTCTATGTGGCGGCTAGGCTGACGCATTAGCTGGGAAATGCAGCCTCAAGAGCGATTTCCACCATTTCCCCAAAGCTGCTTTGACGTTCATCAGCAGGAATAGCATCGCCCGTTAGCAGGTGGTCTGACACAGTCATAACAGCCAGTGCCTTACGGCCAAACCGTGCCGCCAAGTTGTAAAGCTCGGCCGCTTCCATCTCGACTGCAAGAACACCGTGCCGTGTCATCATTTCATTCAGATCAGGGCGCTCGTCGTAGAAGACATCTGCCGAGTAGATATTGCCTACATGCACGTTAGAACCTTTGGCCTGCGCGGCTGTAACCGCCTGTGACAACAGCCCATAGTCTGCGCAGGGGGCAAAGTTAACCTCTTTGAAGACGCCTGCGGACGGGGTGGAAATGGATGAGGCTGTCATCGCGATCACAACGTCACGGATACCAACGTGATGCTGCATTGATCCGGTTGAACCGATGCGGACTAGGTTTTGCACATCATATTCGTTAATCAATTCATGGGCATAGATCGATAGGGATGGCATCCCCATCCCTGAGCCGTGGATCGTAACACGGTTGCCTTTCCACACACCTGTAAAGCCAAGCATGCCGCGGATTTTGTTGATACACTTCACGTCATCAAGAAACGCCTCAGCGGCCCATTTGGCGCGCAGTGGATCACCGGGCATCAAAACAGTTTCAGCAATGTCGCCTTTTTGTGCGCCAATATGGTGGGTCATGATCGTGCTCCGCGTTTGGGTATTTGGCGTTAAACTGCCTTTGCACGCGCTGCTCTACAAGCCCCTCTATTGTGCGGTTATTGCGCCGCGACGCCTTGTGGCTCAACCAACTCTACCAAATCCGTCATAATGCGGTTCAGCTCGAAGTCTTTTGGCGTGTAGACCTTAGCAACACCCATTGCGCGTAAACGGTCTGCGTCATCCTCTGGAATAATGCCGCCAACGACGACGGGGATGTGCGCAAGTCCGGCCGTGCGTAGCTTCTCCATCAAGTCACCCATAAGCGGAATGTGACTACCAGACAGGATCGACAGACCAATCACATGGGCGTCATCCTCCAACGCGGCTGACACAATCTCATCAGGGGTGAGGCGGATTCCTTCATAGCTAATGTCCATTCCGCAATCACGGGCGCGTGCTGCGATTTGCTCTGCGCCGTTGGAATGCCCATCAAGACCAGGTTTGCCCACAAGAAACTTTAGGCGGCGGCCCAGCTTGTCACTGACTGCGTCAACGGCCGCGCGGATATTCTCAAGGCCTTCGGTCCGGTTGGAGGGGTTTTTGGACACACCTGTGGGCCCGCGGTACTGCCCAAAGGCGGTGCGAACAACATTGCCCCATTCGCCTGTGGTTGCACCGGCTTTGGCCGCTTTGATCGAGGCCGGCATTACGTTGATACCTGTCGCGGCCGCTTGGCGCAACTCATCGAGGGCTTCTTTAACGGCGCTGTCGTCACGCTCGCTGCGCCATGCATTTAGCCGTTCAATCTGATCCCGCTCTGCGTCCGCATCCGCCACCATAATTGCCTCATCGCCGGCGGTAAGGGGCGAGGGTTCTCCGGTTGTGAATTTGTTGACGCCAACCACAGTGGTTTCGCCTTGCTCAATATCGCCAATCCGTTCTGCGTTGGCTTCGACAAGACGTGACTTCATGTATTCGATCGCTTCAACAGCCCCGCCCATGCCGTCAATCGTCGCAAGTTCTGCGCGCGCGCCCTCTTTCAGGCTTTCGACTTTCCGGTCAACTGCTGGGTTGCCGTCAAACAGATCGTCGTATTCCAGCAGGTCCGTTTCAAACGCCATGATCTGCTGCATGCGCAAAGACCATTGTTGGTCCCAAGGACGTGGCAGGCCCAATGCTTCGTTCCAAGCGGGCAGTTGAACCGCGCGGGCGCGTGCTTTCTTGGAAAGGGTCACCGCAAGCATTTCTACTAAGATGCGGTAGACGTTGTTTTCGGGCTGTTGCTCGGTCAGACCAAGAGAATTCACCTGAACGCCGTACCGGAAGCGGCGGAACTTTGGGTCCTCCACGCCGTAACGTTCGCGGCAAATTTCGTCCCACAGGTCTACAAACGCGCGCATCTTGCACATCTCGGTTACAAACCGGATGCCTGCGTTTACGAAAAAGCTGATCCGGCCAACCATGGCGGGGAAGTGTTCGGCGGGGACTTTGTCTTTCAGGTCATCAAGCACAGCGGTTGCTGTAGCAAGCGCAAAGGCGAGTTCTTGCTCTGGTGTCGCCCCAGCCTCCTGGAGGTGGTATGAGCAAATGTTCATTGGGTTCCATTTTGGCAGATGCTCGCGGGTATAGGCGGCAACATCTGTAATCATACGCATGGATGGTTTGGGTGGGCAGACGTATGTGCCCCTTGACAGGTACTCTTTGATGATATCGTTTTGCACTGTGCCTTGCAGCGCGGAGATGTCCGCGCCTTGTTCTTCCGCAACCGCGATATAAAGCGCCAACAACCACGGTGCTGTGGCGTTGATCGTCATCGATGTGTTCATCTGATCTAGCGGGATATCAACAAACAGCGCACGCATGTCCCCAAGATGGGCCACTGGCACGCCAACTTTGCCAACTTCGCGCCGGGACAGTTCGTGATCACTATCATACCCTGTTTGTGTCGGCAGATCGAAAGCAACAGAAAGCCCCGTCTGTCCTTTTGCCAAGTTCCCACGGTAGAGCGCATTAGATGCTTTTGCCGTTGAGTGGCCCGCATATGTCCTGAACAGCCAAGGGCGATCTTTGGTGCGGTCTTGAGTGGCGTTGGTCATGGCAGGCTCCACAGTTGGCTGTTGGCCCAAAGGGGCCGAATCTAGTTGCGCAATAAAATTACACACATGTAGGGTGTATCGGACACAATATACTTCTGTCAATCCGCTGCGCCGCAGCATGTGGGCATTTACCCCGCCGCAGCAACATGCGAGTTATAGATATGTTTGAGACAGTTGCTCTGCCCGCGTGGGTTCTCGTTCTGATCGGCGTCGCAGCTGCTATCTCTATCGGAGAGCGGCTCCTGTTTCCTTCTGTCAGGTGGTTTTTGCGCAAACGTGCAGAGCGGGTTGTGGCGAAAGTAAATGAGCGGCTGACCCGCCCTATCCAACCTTTCAAGCTGGCGCGGCGCGCTGATATGATCCAACGGCTGACGTATGATCGTGATGTATTGGCGGCTGTGTCAGAATATGCCTCTGAGGAAGGGATGCCTGATGAGGTCGCCCTGGAAATGGCCCGCAGATACGCCCGCGAGATTGTTCCCTCATTTAGCGCGACGGCGTATTTTGGCGTGGGCATTCGGGTGGCGCGTTGGCTCGGCAATACGCTGTATCACGTACGTCTTGGCCATGTTGAGCGCGCTGAGATTGATCAGGATGCTACGGTCGTGTTCATTATGAACCACCGCTCCAATATGGATTACATGCTGGTCACTTACTTGGCGGCCGATGCTTCTGCGTTGTCTTATGCGGTCGGTGAGTGGGCGCGTGTCTGGCCCCTGTCACGTTTGATCCGTTCAATGGGTGCGTATTTTATCCGACGCCGTTCACGTAATGCGCTCTACCGGCGCGTTCTTGCGCGGTATGTGCAAATGGCTACGGAGAATGGTGTGACGCAGGCTGTTTTTCCTGAGGGCGGTCTAAGCCTTGATGGAAAAGTGGCGGCGCCCAAGCTGGGGCTGTTGAACTACATTATTGAAGGGTGGACCCCCGAAAGCCGTGATGTGGTTTTTGTGCCGGTTGCCTTGAATTACGACCGGATACTTGAGGACCGCATTCTTATTTCAGCCGGTCAGCGGGGTGACCGTAAGTTTAACGCCCGCATGTCCGTAGTGGGTGGCTTCATTTTAAAGCACGTATGGCTTCGTATTTGTCGGCGTGCCTATAAATTTGGAGTTGCGAGCGTCAGCTTTGGCAAGCCGCTGTCCTTGCGTGAATTTGCAACACATCATGCGGAGTTGCCGCATGCATTGGGCCGCGAGCTGATGACGCGGATTGAAAACGTAATGCCTGTCCTGCCGATCCCTGTCTTGAGCGCTGTCTTGCTGGAGGCCACGGATGGTGCAGCCCGTGCTGATCTGGAACTGGCCGTTACCAAATACTTTGCAGGCCTTGATGATGACACGGCGCACAACGTGTCCTGTGGTGATGCAGCGTCAATTGTTGCAGAAGGCTTGAAAGTCATGACGGCCCGCCGCTTGATTACACAGACTGGTAAAATCGTGCGGGTGAAAGACGATCAACGCCAGATTCTTGAGTATTATGCGAACTCTATCGTGCATGTGCAGCGTAGAAATTTAGGAAATGCTGCGACTGCTGGGTTATAAAATTACAAATATATGTAAAAAATAGTTGCTATATTACCTTTGAGATCATATTCAAAGAGGTGTCGACAGTGATTCTGCGCTGCGGCACCTGAAATTTGGAACGGAGACCGCGCAATGGCTTTGGATACTAACAGCAACTTGATTTCATATGATGCGGTCGAGAAAGAGCTCTACGAAGTGGGTGAATTCCCCCCGATGGGCTTTGTTCCGCCAAAGATGTACTCATGGGCTATTCGCCGCGAACGTCACGGCAACCCAGATAGCGCGATGCTTCAGGAAGTGGTCGACGTTCCCACGCTGGATAGCAACGAAGTGTTGGTTCTCGTGATGGCTGCCGGTATTAACTACAACGGTGTTTGGGCCGCCCTCGGCGTGCCAATCAGCCCGTTTGATGGCCACAACCAGCCATATCATATCGCGGGTTCTGATGCGTCGGGCATTGTTTGGGCTGTGGGTGATAAAGTGACGCGCTGGAAAGTTGGCGACGAAGTTGTGATTCATTGCAACCAAGATGATGGCGATGATGAGGAGTGTAACGGCGGTGATCCGATGTACTCGCAAAGCCAACGGATTTGGGGATATGAGACACCTGACGGCTCGTTCAGCCAATTTACGCGGGTCCAATCGCAACAATTGATGCCGCGTCCAAAGCATCTGACGTGGGAGGAAAGCGCTTGCTACACTCTTACGCTCGCCACTGCGTACCGGATGCTGTTTGGCCATGCGCCTCATGATCTTAAGCCGGGTCAGAACGTTCTTGTTTGGGGTGCATCCGGTGGGCTTGGGTCCTACGCGATTCAACTGATTAAAACTGCTGGTGCCAACGCAATCGGCGTTATCTCGGACGAAAGTAAACGCGATTTCGTGATGTCACTGGGTGCCAAGGGTGTTTTGAACCGCAATGACTTTGACTGCTGGGGCCAGATGCCAACGGTTAACACACCTGAATATGCCGAGTGGTTCCGCGCCGCGCGTAAGTTTGGCGCTGCGATCTGGCAGATTACTGGCAAAGGTAACAACGTTGATATGGTGTTTGAGCACCCTGGTGAGTCCACCTTCCCGGTCTCGACCTTCGTGTGTAAAAAAGGTGGCATGGTCGTGATTTGTGCTGGCACGACTGGCTTCAACATGACCTTTGACGTCCGCTATATGTGGATGCACCAAAAGCGTCTTCAGGGCTCGCACTTTGCGCACCTCAAGCAAGCGGCTGCGGCGAACCAATTGATGGTAGAGGAACGTCTTGATCCTTGTATGTCGGAAGTTTTTGAATGGAACGACCTGCCTGAGGCCCACATGAAAATGCTCCGGAACGAGCATAAGCCCGGCAATATGTCCGTATTGGTTCAAGCGCCAAAGACCGGTCTGCGGACGCTGATCGATACGGTCGAGGCCGGAAAGTAACCTTCATAACGGTTTGCAGGCTCCCCCTGCGCGCCGAATCGAAGCCCAATGCCATGAAGGTGTTGGGCTTCTTTCGTTTTGAACAACTTAAATTTGACTGCCTCACTCTATCTGGGGAGCTAGGATGCGCGAATTTCATATAAAATAAATACAAGTTAAGATTGTGTTTATGTGAGATTAACTATTTTAGGATGAGTGTAGATGCAGAATGAATGGATATTAGACGTCCTCGTAGATTTTCGTGTTTTCGCCCGTTCCAATGGTTTGGGGCGCATGGCTCAGCATCTTGATGACGTCGCTTTGATTGCGGCAAGTGACATCTTGGCCGCCAGGGGAGGCTCACTCAATGAGTGGGGCACTGGAGAGTATCGTGAACGACCTCGAGCAAGCGAACACGCTTGAGGATTTTCAACGGAATACTGAGATCCTTCGGGATTATTACAAATTAGATCATTTTATTTACCATTGGGTTAATTCTGTCGGTGAGCGCTTTGGAGCAGGCACCTACAGTACCGAGTGGGTCGATCGGTACGTCGACAAGGACTACCTGCGGATGGACCCCGTTATCCTTGGCGCGCTACAGCGATTTCATCCGCTGAACTGGAAAGACCTTGATTGGTCCAGTAAGGGGGGTCAAAGCGTTTCTGCGCGAGGCCATTGAATACGGTGTAGGCAATCAATGGCTGTCCATTCCGGTGCGTGGGCCGTCTGGTCAGTTTGCTTTATTGTCGTGCAACGCGAACACCAATGATGAGGCATGGGCAGAATTTATTGAGCTAAATCAGTAGTCTCTGATCATTATCGCCCATAAGTTTAATGAGCGTGCTCTCGATTTTGACACAGGGTTTGATAACACAATCGTCAATCTTTCGCCCCGCGAACTATCCGCGATGGCGCTGCTTGCAAAGGGATACTCACGCTCTCAGGCAGCTCATGATTTGCAGATTTCAGAGCACACGCTGCGGGTCTATGTTGAGGGCGCGCGTCATAAACTGGGGGCGCTTAACACCACCCATGCGGTTGCTCGTGCGCTTACCAAAGGATTGATCGTCGTATAGCGCAAACATTCCCTTTGGTGTTGCGTTGGGCGCTCTGCCGCCGCGCGTTGGCGTAAGCAGCCTTTAACAGGCCTAAACACATGATGAGGCAATCTTCCTGTCCGGTTTTTCGACAGGAGCCACCTTCATCAGTGATAGGACGCCCGCATGCTTCGCTACATCTACGCAGATCAGCTCGGCCAATTTCCACGCCTTGCACACACCATGTTCCGGGATAGGGCGGTTCAGTTCAAAGATCGTCTTGGATGGGAAGTAAGCGTCGATCATAACGGGCATGAGCGTGATGAGTACGACGACATGTGCCCGCTCTATGTCATTTGGGAACTGCCCGATGGCACCCATGGCGGCTCAATGCGGTTCTTGCCCACAACAGGCCGGACCATGGTGCATGACCATTTTGCCCACCTTACCGGTGGAGTGCATATCGAAAGTCCGATTATTTGGGAATGTACACGGTTTTGCATCAGCCCGCGCGCAGATGACACGCGTTCCTGTGCGGCGGCATTGGTGCTTGGGGCAGGCGAGGTCATGCGACGCTTTTCGTTGCGCCACTACATTGGTGTTTTTGACCCGCGGATGGCGCGGATTTATCGTCTATACGGTGTAAGCCCTGATATCATTGGGCAGGCAGGCGCAGGTGCGGGCGGAATTTGCGTAGGTCTTTGGCAGATGCAAGATGAGGCCTGGGCAAAGACGTATGCACGCTTGGGCATTGAGGCAGCAACGTCGGATCAGTGGTTCAAGGCGTCTTTGCAAACGTTAAATGCAAAAACTCCAGCCCAAGCTGAGACAGCTACTGGCAGCGACTGGTGCGCCGATATAGTGTCGCGCCATGAGCATACCCAGCATCCAGTTTTCTGAAGACCAAGCCCATGCTTTTGACAGCATTTCTGATCTGTTGAAGCGCGCGGGCGTCGATATTGAAAACGATGTGGTGCTGCCGCCACAAGACAGTAAATCCAGTGTGATGGCCGTGATCGGCAAGGCTGGCAGCGGTAAAACACTGCTGCTGGCCGAATTATACCGCGCCATTGAAGCCGCCGGTGTTGAGGTTGTTTCAGGCGACTACGAGTCCCGCAAATCTAAAGACAAACGCACGCTGGCCATCCTTGCCCCCACCAACAAAGCTGCAAGTGTGCTGCGTAACCGCGGTGTTCCCGCAACAACGATCCACCGGATCTTGTACACGCCCATGTATGATCCGGAGTATGAAAAAATTGCTGAATGGTTGGCGGGCAACACGCTTGAGCGGCCTGACGTAGAAGACTTGACGGATTTGGCGCTTGATCGCGCGTGGGCATATTATCAGACCAACAGATCAATACCGGGTGCGCTTGCTGCGGCGGGCTTGCGCGGTTCTGATTTTATCACGGGCTGGAAACGGCGCGAGAACCCCCTTGATATTGGGTTCATCGATGAATCTTCGATGCTGGATGCCAAGCAATACGAAGACTTGCAGGAAATTTTCCCAACGCTTGTGTTGTTTGGCGATCCCGCACAGCTTGCGCCCGTTAACCAATCTGGGGGTATGGTGTTTGATGGTCTCAAGGGGCCGCGCAAGCTTGAGCTGAGCCGCGTCCACCGGCAAACCAAAGACAATCCCATTCTTGATTTGGCCCATGCGCTGGCGGACCCGTCGCTTGAGTTTCATCACTTTGAGCAGATGGTGAAAGACGCCTCCCAAAAAGATGACCGGGTCGTATGGGCCGAGCGGGTGAATTGCGATTTGATGGCGCGCTCGCCGTGTCTTGTGTGGCGTAACGCGACGCGGATCAAATTGATCAATGCGTTTCGCGGTGCCTATAGCGCGCCCGAAGAAGAGCTGCTGGAAGGTGAGCCGCTTATTTGTGATGGTATTGAATTGCCCATGAAGCACCGCAAAAAGCGGCTCGATCTTGAGGCGCGAGGTCTGATTAAGGGCGCGCAGGTCATCTATATGGGCCTCGGCCGCAAGCCTGGCTTTTCGCGCCTGCACGTCATGGGGGCAGAGGACCCGCAGGTGAGTGCCGCGTCAATTATGAAGTTAGAAAAGCCTGGCGAGGAAGAGCCTGTCATTCCGTTTGCTGCGCGCATGGGGGCTACTTTTCTGCATGGTGCCGCAGTGACAATTCACAAGGCGCAAGGCTCGCAATGGGATGAAGTGCAGGTGTTTGCACCAGATATTTTTGTTGCCGCGCGCATGGGCCGTTCTGAGGCGGGGCAGCCGCTGTGGAAGCGCTTGGCATATGTCGCAATTACGCGGGCAGAGACACGACTTCATTGGTGTGTACGTGCTGCGTTGGCCCGTCCCAAGGGGCCGCTGATCATTGATGATTTGCCGAGCAAGCCCGCACCGCTTACCCTTGAAGCTGAACCTTTGGAGGCAAACTCATGAAGTCGATTATTATCACTGGGGCAAGCAGCGGCATTGGTGCAGTTACAGCACGCCATTTCTTGCAGAACGGTTGGCGCGTTGGTTTGATGGCGCGCACAGCATCTGCGTTGGAACATATAGCAGATGGCCATGAGAACGCCGTTTGTCTACCGTGTAGCGTGACTGATGAGGCAGCGGTTGATGCCGCGTTTAAAACCTTTTCACGTAATCACCGTTTAGATGTTTTGTTCAATAACGCGGGCCAGTTTGGGCCGCAAATGAGCATTGATGAGATCCAGCTGGCCGATTGGCAGGCGACAGTTGATGTGAACTTAACGGGGATGTTTTTGTGTGCCCGTGCTGCGTTTCGAACCATGCGGCACCAATCCAATCAGGGCGGTCGGATCATAAACAACGGCTCGATCAGTGCGCATACCCCGCGCGAAGGTTCGACGTGTTACACGACAACAAAACACGGCGTTTCTGGCCTGACCAAGACGATCACGCTTGATGGGCGTCCGTTTGGCATTACTTGCGGTCAAATTGATATTGGCAATGCCCGTACAGATTTAGTTGCGAACCTTGAAGTAAAGCGCGCGGCCGAAGGCTTGCCGCCGTTGCCCACAATGGCCGTTGAAGATGTCGCTAAGTCCGTCTTTCACATGGCCAGTTTGCCAGAGGAAGCCAACGTCCAAACCATGATGGTGATGGCCAGCGCAATGCCCCATATTGGGCGCGGCTAACAACTGGGTATCGGTTTCTTAGCGTTGGAACACACGGAAAATTGCTGATGCGCCCCAACCGGCGCTGATTGCGATGATCAGTGACAGGATGCCGTAGTAAAATGGTTTTTGGCGTGACAGGTTGTACATCCAACGCTCAAGCCCTGCTTTGCGCACATCAAGAACGGTGCTGTAGGTTGAGATGACCTTTTTATCATTCAACAGAAAAACGCTGACTTCGTAGGCGCCTTCAACAAGGTTGGCGGGCAACTCAACGTCGGTGCGGAACAACGTATTGTCGATCAGCGCAGCATCCCATTCGCGCAGCTGGTATTTGTTGGCGTCTTGGCGGATGCGCATTAACGCTTCGGTGAATAGCGCCACATCGTTGTCGTCGTGGCCCTCCGCGCTTGGCTTGATGACGCGGGGCAGGGTGATCTCGTAATAGCGATCGGCCTCTTCACCCAAGATATCTGCGATGGGGCGCGTTGTTTCGATCGCGTAAAACGATGGCGCTGCGTCGACCTCAACGGTTGCGGCGTTGACCCATATGCCAAAGCGGCGGTCTTTGCGGTAAACTTTGGTTGCTTGATCGGGGCCCTTCACGGTGACGATCAAGTCAAGTTTGGCTTCTTGCGTCACTGCACTTTCATGCTTGATTGCACCAAAAACCAAAATGTCTGAGCCATCGAAGGTTGTTGTAATGGCCACTTCGCTCTCGGACAGGCCAAGCACTAAGTTCTGCGCAGCGGCTGGCGTCGCCAGCAAAAGCGCGATGAGAAAAGCACGTAGCATCTAGTGCCCTCCCAAGCCGATAGAATAAAGTTCTGAGGGCGTCAGCAGCAGATCCAGTGCAAGCTTGGAACAGACGCCAAGCACCATCAGTGCAAGCAAAATACGCAGCTGCTCTGCCTTCATCTTTGCGCCGATCCGCGTTCCGATCTGTGCGCCGATAACGCCGCCGACCAACAGCAAAACCGCCAACATCATATCTACGGTATAATTTGTTGTGGCGTGCAACATTGTGGTGAACGCGGTCACAAAGATGATCTGAAAAAGGGATGTACCCACAACAACTTTGGTCGGCATGCCAAGCAGATAAATCATCGCAGGCACCATGATAAAGCCACCGCCAACGCCCATGATTGCTGCCAGAATACCCACGACAACACCAACGATCAAAGGCGGGATCACACTAATATAGAGGCCCGAGACGCGGAACTTCATCTTGAACGGCAGCGCGTGAATCCACGTGTGGTTCTTGCGTTTGCGCGGTGCCGTACCCGCAGGGGCGTTGGTGCGGCGGATTGCGTTGAGACTTTCGATAAACATCAAGCCGCCAACAACGCCCAAAAAGACGACGTAGCAAAGCTTTACCAGCAGATCGACTTGCCCCAAGGACTTCAGGTAGTTGAAAACAACCACACCCAGTGCAGCGCCGATCAGGCCACCCACAAGGAGTACGGTGCCCATCCTGAAATCAACGGTTTTTCGTTTGAAGTGCGCGAGCACACCAGAGAACGACGAGGCTACAATTTGGTTTGCTTCAGTGGCCACAGCAACTGCAGGCGGGATGCCGATAAAGAACAGCAAGGGGGTCATCAGAAAACCACCACCCACACCAAACATCCCGGACAAGATACCGACGATGCCGCCGAGACCTAACAACAGAAATGCATTAACGGAAACTTCCGCGATGGGCAGGTAGATTTGCATAGCTTCCCTTCAACCTATTCTGGCCTGACTTCAACCGCCAAATTAAAAGGCACTATGAGTCCAGTTGCCTTACCGCTCTTTCACATATGGTTCGCCGCCAGCCCGTGGGGGAATGGCTTTGCCCACAAATCCGGCCAAGATCACAACTGTCAAAATGTACGGTAATGCGTCAAGCAATTGGATTTGCACTTTGAACCCAAACGCAGCGGTCAAAAGATCAGGACGCAAGGCAATCGCTTGTAGATAGCCAAACAACAGACACGCGGCCAATGCGTACCACGGACGCCACTTGGCAAAGATCAGCGCAGCAAGGGCGATGTAGCCACGGCCTGCGGTCATGTCTTTGACGAAACCAGCCTGTAGCGCGGTTGCCAAATAGGCACCCGCAAGCCCGCACAAGACACCGCAAATCAAGACTGCCGCATAGCGCAGACCAACAACGGAAACGCCTGCAGTATCGACCGCGGCGGGGTTCTCACCTACGGCGCGCAGGCGCAGGCCGAAGCGTGTGCGAAACAGGACCCACCAGGTCAGAGGCACCATTGCAATTGCCACATAAACCAACAAAGCGTGCCCGCCGATTAGGCTGGCGTAGATCGGTCCTGCAACGGGCACGGGCATGAAGGTTTCGGCGAATGGAAATTCAATTGGGTTGAACCGCGCAGCGCCCTCAAGCTGAGGAGTACGCCCGCCTTGTTTGAACCAGCTTTGCGCAATCAAAACGGTCATGCCAGCCGCGAGAAAATTGATTGCGACGCCAGAGATCAGTTGGTTGCCGCGGAATGTGATCGAGGCCAGCCCGTGGATGATCGACAAGGTGACTGAGGCCAAAATACCGGCCCCAAGGCCAAGCCACACAGAGCCTGTGTTGAAGCTGATCGCGGCAGAAAAGAACGCGGCAATCAACATTTTGCCTTCAAGGCCGATATCAAAAATACCCGCGCGTTCGCTGAACAGTCCTGCAAGGCACGCCAACAACAAGGGCGTCGCCAAGCGGATTGATGTCTCAAGAACGGGGACGGAAAAGAGGTTCAGAAAATCCCACATTATGCTGCTCCCTCTTTGCGCATCATCAAGAATATTTTCTCAAGGGGCATGCGGATCATGTTGTCGAGCGCCCCTGTGAACATGATGACCAGGGCCTGAATGACGATGATCAACTCACGGGGGATGTTCGTCCAAAGCGCCAGTTCTGCACCGCCTTGATACAAAAAGCCGAACAGGATCGCGGCAAGAAGCACCCCAAGCGGGTGACTGCGGCCCATCAATGCTACCGCGATGCCGATGAAACCTGCGCCTTCGACGCTGCCTAGCACGAGACGCTCTGCCTCGCCCATGACGTTGTTGATCGCCATGCAGCCCGCTAACGCGCCCGAGATGATCATTGAGATCATGATAATTTTGGTGGGGCTGATACCTGCGTATTTCGCGGCGCTTTCGCTTTCGCCGTAGGCGCGAATTTCAAAGCCCAGACGGGTCCGCCAGATCAAGAACCAAACGGCGACGCAGGCCAGCAAGCTTACGAAAAAGCTGACGTTTGCGGGTGCGCCACGGAACACTGGCTTTTCGCCCCAGCTGAACAAATCTTGGAAGGTCGGAAGGTGCGTGGTGGCTGCAAACTTGGCAGTTGCCGGATCCATCGCACCTGAAGGTTTGAGCATACCCACCAAGAGGTAGTTCAAAAGCGCTGCTGCAATGAAGTTGAACATGATTGTGGTGATAACAATGTGGCTGCCCCGCTTGGCCTGTAAATACGCAGGGATCGCGGCCCAAATTGCGGCAAAAGCAGCAGCGCCAATAATGGCAACTGGCAAAGCCAGCGCCCAGTGTGGGAACGGGATATAAAGACACACTAATGCTACGCCTAAACCGCCAAGCATGGCCTGTCCCTCACCGCCAATGTTGAACATGCGCGCATGAAACGCGACCGATACGGCAAGGCCAGTGAAGATAAAGTTGGTCGCGTAGTAAAGTGTGTAGCCCCAGCCATATGTCGAGCCAATAGCGCCTTCGACCATCAGCTTTGCAGCCGCAACAGGGTCCTCACCAATGGCAAGGATCACAAGCGCCGACAGCACTGCGGCAAGAATGAGTGAAATAAGAGGGACCAGAACCGCGTCGGCCCACTTTGGGATCACATCCATGCTCTAGCCCTCCTGGTCTGCGGTTTGAGGCTGCGCGGCGGCGGCCTCACGGGTCATGCCAGCCATCATCAGGCCCAGCTCTTTTTCATCGGTCTCATCGGGCAAACGTTCGCCCATTATTTGGCCGTCAAACATGACAGCAATCCGGTCAGATAATGCGAGGATTTCCTCCAACTCGACCGAGACCAGCAGGATCGCTTTACCTTGATCGCGCAGGGCGACGATTTGTTGGTGGATGAATTCAATGGCACCAATGTCCACACCGCGTGTGGGTTGACCGATCAGCAATAAGTCCGGATTGCGCTCAATCTCGCGGGCCAGAACGATTTTTTGTTGGTTACCCCCCGAAAAAGATTTGGCCGCCAGCTTTGGATTGGGCGGGCGCACGTCAAAACGGCCCATCTTTTCTTCGGTGTCTTGGCGTAGTGCCGCGTTGTCCATCATCAGGCGGCTGCGGTTGTAGCGGTCATCGTGATGATACCCGAAGCCGGTGTTTTCCCACGCGGCAAAATTCATAATCAGACCTTCGCGTTGCCTGTCTTCGGGCACGTGCGCAATGCCCCGTGCGCGCCGTGATTGTCCGTCTGAATGGCGTCCTGTCAGATCAATCTCAGTGCCGTTCAGTTTGACTGACCCTTCGCCGGATTGGATGCCGCCCAAGACTTCAAGCAACTCTGACTGTCCGTTACCAGCCACGCCAGCAATGCCCAATACTTCGCCTGCGCGCACAGTCAAATCAATGCCCTTAAGGCGGTGAACGCCTTTGTCATCTGTAACGTTAAGGCCTTTTACTTCAAGGACAGCCTCGCGCGGTGTTGCGGGTGTTTTATCAACGCGCAGCAACACTTTGCGGCCTACCATCAACTCGGCCAGCTGTTGTGGGCTTGTCTCAGATGTCTTGACCGTGGCGGTCATTTCACCGCGCCGCATCACGCTGACGGTATCGGTGACATCCATAATTTCACGCAGCTTGTGGGTGATGAGGATAATCGTTTTCCCCTCGGCCTTCAGGCGCTGCAGGATGCGGAAAAGCTGATCTGCCTCTGCGGGGGTTAGCACGCCCGTTGGCTCATCAAGGATCAAAATGTCCGCTTGCCGGTAAAGCGCCTTAAGGATTTCAACGCGCTGCTGCATTCCCACGCCGATTTCTTCAATCAAGGCATCAGGATCCACGTTCAACCCGTATTCATCCGCAAGGTTGATCAGCTCTTTGCGCGCCTTACGCAGTGACGGGCCAAGGCTCCAGCCATCTTCCGCGCCCAATACGACATTCTCAAGAACTGTAAAATTTTCAACCAGTTTGAAGTGCTGGAACACCATCCCAATGCCTGCGGCAATCGCGGCTTGGCTGTCAGGGATTTCTGTTTTTCGGCCGCTGATGAAAACCTCGCCTTTGTCGGCTTTGTAAAAGCCGTAAAGGATGCTCATAAGGGTTGATTTGCCTGCGCCATTTTCACCGATAATCCCATGGATTGTGCCGGGCATTACGCGAATTGAAATGTCTTTGTTGGCTTGCACCGGTCCAAAGGCTTTCGAGATGCCCTTAAGTTCGATGGCGGGAGCAATATCAGTCATCAGAAATGAACGCCTGCGTTGTCTGAATAGGAAAGGGCCGCGCAGATTATCTTCCGCGCGGCCCGATGGGTGTTACGTCTTAGAAGTCCAGCGCAGGGCAGGATTCGTCTGACATGTAGTCATGCACTTTGATGTCGCCGCTGATGATTTTGTCAGCCGCTGCATATGTCTCAGACAGCATCGCGTATGTTACGAGACCTTCGTTGTTCTCATCGAGCGCAACGCCAACACCGCGGTTTGACAGGTCCATGACATTGAAGCCTGTTTCCATGTCTGTGCCGTCAAGCATCGCTTTGTAGACAGCATTGTCCACGCGCTTGAGCATTGATGTAAGAACTTTTCCTGGGTGCAGGTAGTTTTGGTTGCTGTCCACGCCGATAGACAAAATGCCTTCGTCAGCTGCGGTCTGCAGAACACCAAGACCGGTGCCGCCTGCCGCTGCATAAACAACGTCAGAACCTTGGCTGATTTGCGCTTTGGTCAGCTCGGAACCTTTCACCGGATCGTTCCACGCCGCCCCAGTTGTGCCGGTCATGTTGGAGATCACTGTGATGTCAGCGTTTGCTGCTTTTGCGCCTTGCGCATAGCCACACGCAAAGCGGCGGATCAGCGGAATGTCCATGCCACCGATGAATGAAACTGTGCCAGTTTCAGATGCGTTCGCCGCCATGATGCCCGCAAGGTATGAACCTTCGTGCTCATTGAATACAACAGAGCGAACGTTTGGCTGGTCTACAACCATGTCGATGATCGTGAACTTTGTGTCAGGATAGTCAGGTGCAACTTCGCTTAGTGCTGAGCCGAACGCAAAACCTGCCATGACGATTGGGTTGGCACCGGATTCCGCAAAGCGGCGCAGAGCTTGCTCGCGCTGTGCGTCTGACTGCAATTCGATCTCTTTGAAAGTGCCACCAGTTTCTTCGGCCCAACGTGATGCGCCATTGAACGCAGCTTCGTTGAACGATTTGTCGAACTTGCCGCCCAAATCGAAGATGATCGCAGGATCAGCAACAGCAGCAGTTGCGGTCAGAGCAAGACCAGTTGCGGCGCTCATCAGTTTCGTCATGATTGTCATGAGTATCTCCCCAAGGATTTCTAAATCGAGACGAGGCACGCCAAATCGTAGATTTCATTGTCGCCCTCGCAGAGCGCAGGCCATGCCGAATTGGCAACCCACACCCTGATGGGCGACAGTAAGCGGCAGGGCGCGCGGGGGGTCAAGTGCGATTCATATTTCCGTAACGTGTAGCCGTAGTTAGCGCATAAAAATGTGCGTTAAATAGGCAATTTACGCTGCATTACGATAGCATCGAGAGCCTCACCACCAGATGTTGGGGTGTAGTAGGCTTTGCGGCGGCCAACATGCAGATAGCCGAGGCTTTCATACAGCGCCAACGCGCCTAGATTCGGTGCAGCCACTTCAAGAAATATCTGCACTGAGCCGCGCGTTTGTAATTGAGAATGAAGGCAGTCCATTACGGCTTTGGCGCGACCTTGTCGCTGGTGATCTGGATGGGTCGCGATGGTCAAAAGTTCCGCCTCATCTGCGATGACCCGAGAGAGGACAAAACACTGCGCGTCGCCGACCACAAAACAACTGTGGCTTTCAATCAGGTCAGAAAACTCATGTGCCGACCACGGACGGGTTAACTTAAAAGCCGCGGCGTGCGTTTGGGCCATAGCCTCTGGCGTAAGTTGGGTTTTGGGGGATGCAGGCGTCGTCATTGCCTATGCCAAAATACGCGGGGGCGTGTCTCGTGAGGGGGCGGCATCCGCTGGGCGCATATAAAATGGCTTCGGCGGGGCGTCTTGGGGCGATTTTGCAGCGGCAAGCTTTGCGATGGCCACAGCTATTTGATCCGCTGCAGTCTGCGCCGTAACAGTCGCGATTCCATCTGGGTTCGCGCTTTCGGCATCCGCGAAAACTGGTTCTGTTGGATCTGTGCCAAAGCGCTGGGCGTAGACGTTGCCTCGCTTTGCGTCCACAAGCGACACAACTGGCTGTGGGGCATCCAATGCGTAGGCTTCAAGCGCGGTCACACCAATTGCGGGAACTCCAAGGGAAAAAGCCAAACCGCGCGCTGCAGAAACGGAAATGCGAATGCCCGTGAAATTTCCGGGCCCTGTTCCCACGCCTATGCGGGTGATGTCGGCATAGGTCGCGCCTGCCTTTGCAAGCGCGTCCTCAATCTTGGGAAATAGCTGTTCGGCTTGGCCTTTTGCCATTTCGTCGAACGAGGCGGCACAAACAGTATCGCCGCCCAAAACGCAGACGGCGATATGTGGGCCAGAGGTGTCGAAGGCGAGGATCACGCGGCGACTGGGCGCACTTCGATCACCTCGGGGATGTAGTGGCGCAACAAGTTCTCGATACCCATTTTGAGCGTCAGCGTGGATGATGGACACCCCGCGCAAGCACCTTGCATGTGCAGATATACGATGCCGCGGTCAAAGCCGTGGAACGTAATATCACCACCATCTTGGGCAACTGCCGGACGCACGCGCGTGTCGAGAATTTCCTTAATCTGGCCAACAATCTCGCCGTCTTCGCCGGTGTGTTCAGCGTGACCGGACGAGGTGTTTTCGCCTTCCATAACGGGTTGACCGGACTGGAAATGCTCCATGATCGCGCCAAGAAGGGCTGGTTTCAGGTGATCCCATTCGGCGTCATCGGCTTTGGTCACTGTCACAAAGTCCAGACCGAAGAACACTGCTGTTACACCTTGCACCGCGAAAAGACGCGTGGCCAACGGCGATGAGGCCGCGGCTTCTGGGGTCGTGAAATCTGCCGTACCCATGTCGAGCACTTCTTGTCCCGGGAGGAACTTCAATGTGGCAGGGTTTGGCGTGGACTCGGTTTGAATGAACATCGGAAAGGTCTCCTTTGCATCAGATATGCGATCGCTGCGCCATTTAGTCAATAGTTTAGAATGGTTCTAAAATGTAATTTAGGTGATCGCTTCCAGCTTTTCTTTGCTGATGTCGCCGGGAACAATCGTCATTGGCACGGGAAGTGCGCCTGCGTTTTTGGTCATTTGCGTGACAAGCGGGCCAGGTCCTTTTTTGTCTGTAGCCGCGCCCAACACCAAAATACCAACTTCTGGATCATCCATAATCTGTTGTACGATCTCCTCAGACGGGCGGCCTTCACGGATCACCAATTCTGGCTCGATCGAGAGTTTGTCGCGCATCCATTTGGCGTAGACCTCAAAATGCACTTCGATCCGCTCGCGGGCTTCGGCGCGCATGATGTCGGCAACGCCGATCCAGTGGTTGAACTCCTCTGGTGGAATGACCGAGAGGATTTCCACGCCGCCGCCAGTTTTGGACGCACGCATGGCTGCAAACCGCATCGCATTGAGGCATTCGCGGCTGTCGTCCAAGACAACAAGGAACTTACGCATAATTTTTCCCCTCCCTCGGGATGCTAACCGATGCGATCATGACCGCAGTGCACGGCGCTGGCAATCGAAAGATGTGACTATTTGTAATGCGCGCGCCTATCTCCAAAGGTGCGTACCCTTTTTCGCCACGTGCGGTAGCTGGATGTTTTGAGATTTGAACGCATCAGCGCTTTGACCTCTTTGTCCTTCAGGCCGTATTCGCGTTCGATATCGGCGAATGCAGTGTGATCGGAGAGGGCCATTTCAATGATGGCGCTGATGTCGGCTTCGGAAAGGTCTGTCATGAAGCCTGACATAACGCGCCTGTTCCATGTGCCAAGGGTGTGGCGTGCGTTAGCGGACCATCCCCACAATTTCGAGTGTTTTTGCAAGAATTGGCGCTGCAATCTCGCGGCCCCGTTCCGCACCTCGGGCCAGAATGCGGTCGATCTCGGCTTGGTCTTCCATCAATCGCGACATTTCAGTGCCAATGGGGGCAAGCTTTTCAACAGCCAGATCTGCAAGGACTGGCTTGAACGTGCCAAATTGAGAGCCAGCATGCTGGTCCAGCACTTGTTGTGGAGTGATTTCGGCCAAAGCGGCATAGATGTTCACAAGATTGCGCGCATCTGGGCGCTCGTCCAACCCATCAAGCGCTTCGGGAAGCGGTTCAGGATCTGTTTTGGCCTTGCGGATCTTTTTGGCAATCGCGTCAGCGGTGTCTGTCATGTTGATCCGGCTCAGATCAGACGGGTCAGACTTTGACATTTTCTTGGTGCCATCGCGCAATGACATCACACGGGTGGCCGCCCCTTCAATCACCGGTTCGGTGATTGGGAAAAAGTCGACGCCGTAGTCGTGGTTAAACTTGGCGGCAATGTCGCGGGTCAGCTCAAGGTGTTGTTTTTGATCTTCGCCCACGGGCACGTGCGTGGCGTGATAAACTAGGATATCTGCGGCCATCAGGGCAGGGTAGGCAAACAACCCAAGCGAGGCTTGTTCTGCGTTTTTGCCCGCCTTGTCTTTCCACTGGGTCATGCGGCCCATCCAGCCCATGCGCGCCACACAATTGAAAATCCATCCCAGTTGCGCGTGCTCGGGAACTTGGGATTGATTGAACAAAACAGATTTTTCGGGATCAATGCCGCTGGCGATGAAGCCTGCGCAAAGCTCGCGTGTGTTATGAGCAAGATCTTTAGGGTCTTGGGCGACAGTGATCGCGTGCAAATCCACCATGCAGTAAATCGTTTCGTGGGTGCCGGCGTCTTGCATGTCCACAAAGCGTTTCATCGCGCCAAGGTAGTTGCCAAGGGTCAACCCACCAGATGGCTGGATGCCGGAAAAGACGCGTGGGGTGAACTGTGACGTGCTCATGACTGACATTCCATCTGGTGCAAAACTGTCGCAGCGATTACCTATGACACAGCAATCCGTCAAGGAGCCGACAAGATGAACCAACAACCCGTTGTCCACCCTCTGCACCCCGTTGTGCTTTTACTTACTGCGGGATTTGTGATCCCCGAGTTGATGTTCGCGCTTGGGGGGACTGGTTTTGTAGGTGGCCCCGAGGCGTCAGGTTGGCGGCTGGCTGCGATCCAAGACTATGGCTTTTACGGCCAGATCATAGATGATGGTCTTGAGCGCGGAATTTGGACGCTGGACCGATTGAAGCGGTTTCTTACTTACCCCTTTGTGCACCTTTCCCTGACGCAGGCCCTCTTTGCGGGGGTGTTCGTGTTGGCGCTTGGCAAAACTGTGTCTGATGCGTTCGGCGGTGTTGCGGCGTTTTTGGTGTTCTTCGTCTCCTCCATCGTGGGTGCTTTGGCTTTTGGGTTGGCATTTGATGATCCGTCGCCACTGGTGGGGGGCTATCCCGGTGCGTACGGTCTTATTGGCGCATTCACGTATTTATTAGCCGCACAGCTTGCGGCGCGCGGCGAGCCACAAGTGCGCGCGTTCATGTTGATCGGGTTCTTGCTGGGCATTCAGCTGCTTTTTGCCTTGTTGCTTGGGTCTAACAGCACTTGGATCGCGGATGCAGTTGGCTTTGCGGCAGGTTTTTTGCTTAGCGGAATTGTGCGCCCCGGTGGCTGGGCTGGCATTTTGGCACGCATTCGCCGCAACTGATTTATCTGCGCAGTGCCTGTCGGAAATCCTGCATTTTGAAGGCGCCCAAGATTTGCCCTGCAACGCCGTAAGCGACGACCCCTGTGGCGCAAAGCGCAAGCAGCCCAAGCCCGCGCCACGGACTGTCATAAAGGACCGGTGTCAGCGTGCTTGCAACGCCCCATAGGCTCGCACCCATAATGCCTGAGGCTGCAATGATCCGAGGCAGGCGTGTTTTGAAGCGGGCGTCAAAACACGCCGCATCGCCCATGGGTTTGGTTTTAATCCACAGCAGTGCCGCCATGCCCCATCCCGCCAGAGACGTGCCCCAGGCGGCGGCTGTAAATCCGATAAGCGGCGATAGCCCCACCGCCACAACGGCATTGATGAACAGGGAGACTAACGCAAAATAGAACGGTCGCTTTGTGTCGTGACGGGCAAAGAAAAGCGGCTGCAGCGTTTTTTGAAGCACAAACGCAGGAAGCCCAAGCCCGTAGATTGCCACAGCCCACGCGGTTGCTTGGGCATCAGTGAAAGCAAATGCGCCGCGTTGAAAGAGCACACTGATCAGTGGCAGTGGGATGACGATAAGTGCGACTGATGCGGGAACCGTCAGCGCAAGGCTTAGCTCCGTTGCGCGGTTGAACGCATTACGGCCACCAACGGTATCATTGGCCTCAAGTTTGCGGCTGAGGTCCGGCAAAAGCACCACACCGATAGCAATTGCAACAACGCCGAGGGGCAGCTGATAAAGGCGGTCTGCGTAGTTTAGCCAAGCGATTGCGCCGTCAAATTGGCTGGCGATCTGCCGCCCGATCAAAAGGTTGATCTGAACCACACCGCCTGCAAGCATCGCGGGCCCCATGACCAGCATCAGCCGCTTTAGTTCAGGCGTCATGCGCGGCCGGGCGGGTGTGATCCTAAAGCCAGCCCGTGCAGCGGCGCTCCAGACCAAAGCGAATTGCGCAATGCCGGCAATGGGCACGGCCCACGCCAATGTAAGCCCCATGTCCCAGCCGATCTGATAGGCCAGCATCAGTGCCGCGATGAAGACAACGTTTAACAACGCAGGTGCTGCGGCTGCCGCTACAAAACGGCCTGTTGCGTTAAGTACACCTGACAAAAGGGCGGCCAGCGAAATGAAGATGATATAGGCAAAAGTAATACGTCCAAAGCTTACCGCAAGATCAAAGCGGGCGTCGCCTGTAAACCCCGCGGCCATGGCGTAAACAAGCGCGGGCATTGCAAACAGGGCCACCACGGTCAGTCCGATCAATGCCGCAGCCAGCCCCGTGAACGCATCACGGGCGAAAGGCAGGGCGCCGTCATTTGCTTCGAGTTTTTTGGAGAACATGGGCACGAAGGCCATGTTGAACGCCCCTTCGGCAAAGAAACGGCGGAACATATTGGGCAGTGAAAATGCGATCAGGAACGCTTCGGCTACAGGGCCCGCACCCAAAAATGCCGCAATGGTGATGTCGCGCACAAACCCCAAAATGCGGCTGAGTAACGTCCAGCCCCCCACAGTGAGCATGCCTGAGATGAGACGGATGCGTTTCATGCCTCGGCTGCACGCTCCACGCCGCGCTCAATGGCATCGCGCAAATTCCGCTCAAGGCCTTTTTGTTTGCTTTCGGAGTAAAACTTAAGGCCGAACATATCTTTGACGTAGAACGCATCCACGACCTGTTCGCCGTAGGTGGCGATGATGGCGCTGCCGATGTTGATATTGGCGGCTGCCAGCGCGCGGGTCAGATCATGAAGTAGGCCCGGGCGGTCACGGGTGTCGACCTCGATAATTGTATAAATATCCGAGCCGTCGTTATCGAAAGTGATTGTTGTCGGCACGCGAAACGCTTTTTCGCGTTTCTTGATTTTGTCTTTTGGCGCGAGCGCGTCGCGGGTGATGACCTCGCCGCGCAGGGTCTTGCCGATCATTTGTTCAAGACGGGGCAGGCGGCTTGCCTCAAAGGGGGTTTCATTGGCGTCTTGCACCCAAAACGCGGCTGTTGCGTAGCCGTCTTTGGTGGTGAACGTCCGTGCGTCCACAATGTTTGCGCCAACCAAGGCCAACGCGCCTGCGATGCGGCTGAAAATGCCAGGGTGATCGGCCATGACACAAACCGCGCGGGTGGCGTCGCGGTCCTCGTCCATGGTTAGTTTGACGCGAATATCCGTATCGCCAATGCCGCGCAACAGATGCGCCACATCAACGTGGGCTGTTACGTGCAAGCCTTGCCAATATGGCGGGTAGTGCCTGTTTGTCTCAACCCGCAGATCTTTTGTGCCCCAATCGGGAAGTGCCGCGCGCAACGCCTTTTTCGCCTCTGCACCGCGAGTTTCACGGTTCAGCGCCTCCATGCCGCCCTCAAGGGCGCGGCGGGTCTGGCGGTAAAGCGCGCGCAACAGCGAGGCTTTCCAGTTGTTCCACGTGTCCGGACCCACGCCGCGAATGTCACACACAGTGATAAGCAACAACAAATCCAGCCGCCCAACAGCTTTCACTGCCTTGGCAAAGTCGCGCACCGTGCGCGGATCAGCAATATCGCGTTTTTGTGCGGTGTCTGACATCAGCAAGTGGTAGCGCACCAGCCACTCGACGGTTTCACATTCTGATTTGCTCAGCCCCAAACGTGGGCAGACTTTTCGAGCGATTTGTGCACCAAGGATTGAGTGGTCCTCGGAGCGTCCTTTGCCGATGTCGTGCAGCAATAGTGCTACGTAAAGTATCTTGCGGTTGATGCCGCTTTGAATGATGTCAGACGCCACGGGTAGGTCTTCAAGCAGCTCACCTTTCTCAATGCGGTGCAGATGGCTAATCGTTTGGATGGTGTGCTCATCAACAGTGTAGCTGTGATACATATTGAACTGCATCATCGCGACGATCGGCTCAAATTCGGGAATGAATGCGGAAAGCACCCCAAGCTCGTTCATTCGACGCAGCGAGCGTTCGGGGTTGTCGTGTTTGAGAAGCAAGTCGAGAAAGATGCGCTTGGCCTCAGGGGTGCTGCGCAAGTTATTATCGACCAGTGGAATGTTGGCGGCCAAAATCCGCATCGCGTTGGGATGGATCAAAGTACCTGTGCGCAGTGCTTCTTCAAAGATACGCAGCATATTCACGGGCGTCTCAACGAACACCTCTGGGTCAGGCACCGTGATGCGGTTTTGCTCAATGGCAAAAGGCGCACGTACCCGTGGTTTGCGTTTGAAAATACGCATCAACATGGGTTCAGATTTGAGATGGTCGTTCTCAAGAGCCGTCAAGAATATGCGGGTTAGTTCACCAACAGAAGTGGCGTGACGGAAGTAAGCCTGCATGAAATGTTCAACGCCGCGCCGCCCCGAATGATCGGTGTAGCCCATTGCATCAGCCACCTCGACTTGCATATCAAATGTCAGCTGATCCACGGGGCGTGAGGCGACCAAATGCAGATGGCATCGCGTTGCCCATAAAAAGTCTTCTGCACGCAGAAAAGTCTCGAACTCGTCATCGGTGAAAACGCCAAGCTCAACAAGGTTGCTGGGGTCATCAACCCCGTGCAGGTATTTGTTCATCCAAAAGAGCGATTGCAGATCGCGCAGACCGCCTTTGCCCTCTTTTACATTTGGTTCAACCATGTAGCGCTGTCCGCCTTGCTTGCGGTGCCGCTCGGCGCGTTCCTCAAGTTTGGCTTCAATGAATTCGGACGCCGTGGACTGAAAGAGGTCAGTCCAAAGTTGGTCGCGCAATTCATCGCCCAACGTCTGATCTCCGCAGATATAGCGTTGCTCAACAAGCGAGGTACGGATGGTGAAATCTTCACGGCCAAGTCTGATACAGTCCGCGATGGTCCGGCTGGCTTGGCCAACTTTCAGACGCAAATCCCACAGCATGTAGAGTATCGATTCAATCGTACTCTCGGCCCAAGCTGTGATTTTGGTGGGGGTAAGAAACAGCAAATCCACGTCTGAATGTGGCGCCATTTCTGCGCGGCCATAGCCACCCACGGCAATAACGGCAAGCCGCTCGCCCTTTGTGGGGTTGGTGTTGCGGTGCAGATACGTCTCGGCAACCCAATGCACTGTGCGCACAAGTCCGTCCGTCAAAAATGCATAGGCCGATGTTGTGGGGCGCGCGTGGGTTGGTTCGGCCAGAAACGCCTCTTTGATGACTACGCGGCCCTTGGCATTTGCGTCTGTAAGATAGTCTACCGTTGCGGCACGAATGGCTTTTGCATCCGCACAGTCGTCAAGGATGCGCGTCAGGTCGTCTTGGGCTGCGGCTTGATCGAAAACGACAAAGGCCGGCGCCACAAGGGGCTCCGGACCTTCGTGTTCAAAATCGTCGGCGTCAGAAACCAGCGCCGCTGAAGTTTTTGGGAGCTGGGTCAAGGATTGCCACCTGATTGTTTTCAATTTTCGCGACAGCAAGGCCGCGCTCGTTTGTGCCGTCGGGCAGAAGGCGGAAGATGCCTTGGGTGCCGACAAATCCCGATTGGCGGGTAAGGCTTGGTGAAGTCAGCGCGTCAGAGCGGCCTTGGGCCAAAAGTGCGCCGATTGCAGCGATACCGTCGTAAGAAAGACCTGCGATGGGGTGTGGGCGTTCGGAATATTCTGCTTGGTAGCGAGCGGCGAAGTTACGCTCAAGCGATTGGTCGGGTAGTGTGAACACACCACCCTGCAGGCCTGGCAGGGCAAGTGACTGTGGCTGGGAACTCCACCGTGTCAGTCCCATCAGCTGAATATCCATCCCAAGGCCACGCTCGGGCAGGGCTGTCATCAAAAACGGCAAGTCGGACTCAGGGCCCGCTGTCACAAATAACGTATCGGCACCGGTTTCCTTGACTGTCGCGCTGATGCGGCGGGCTGCGTTGTTGATGCCGTCTTGGCTGAACGGATAGCTTTCAACACCCGTAATCGTGGCGCCATTGCGATTTGCTGCACTGATAATAGCATCTCTGCCAACTTGCCCTGCGAGTTCGTCTGCGTGGGCGATCAAGATATTGGTTCTGCCAATTTGACGACCATAATTTACCAGACGGTTTGCTGTGTTCTCAAATGTTGGCCCCAGAATGAAAAGGTTACCACCGGCGATTGATGCGTTGTTGGAGAAGGCCAAGACATTCGTGTTTGTGCCAGCGATGGCCACTGCCGCTGCGTTTGCAGCCTCTGCATAAAGTGGCCCAAGGATAATTTTGGCGCCGTCATTTACGGCAGCGATTGCGGCGTTTGAGGCCTGCTGCGGGGTGCCTGCCGTGTCATAAACGCGTAGGTCAATCTTGGCATTCGTCTGATCCGCAATGGCAAGACGTGCGGCGTTTTCAAGGTTGCGTGCCAGAAGTGCATCGCTTTCGCGGCCTGACCCGTTTGGCACCAACAGCGCGATTTGGACCATTTTGTTTGGGTTCACGCTTTGCCCTGACAGGCCGCCCACGGAAGTTGTGTTGCAAGCGGCAAGGGCAAGCAACGCGGCTGCCCCCATAAAGCGCAGTGCTGCACGGCGCGGGTTGAAAGTGATACGATTGCGTGTACGCGTAACCATGGTAAACCAAAACTCCCTCGTGGTGGGCCAACATTCGGACCCTTGCTGCGTATCATAGATATATCACTAGGCGGGTCTAGGCATGAATCATTCCCAAGTTCACCGTGTTGAGCGTTTGGCAGCGGGCCTTTATTTTGTGGCGACCCCGATTGGTACAGCGCGTGATATTACGTTGCGGGCGCTCGATATATTGGCCTCTGCTGATGTGATTGCAGCGGAAGACACGCGAAACACACGTAAATTAATGGATATTCACGGGATCGCGCTCGGGGATCGCCAGCTTGTGTCTTATCACGATCATAACGGTGAAAAAGTCCGCCCGAAATTGATTGCTGCGATAAAGGCGGGCAAATCTGTGGCCTATGCGTCTGATGCGGGAACGCCTTTGGTGGCCGATCCGGGTTATGGATTGATGCGCGGTGCGATTGAGGCCGATGTTTTGGTTACCTCTGCGCCTGGACCGTCTGCGGTGCTTGCGGCGCTTACGGTTGCAGGGTTGCCGAATGACCGTTTCACATTCGCGGGTTTTGTGCCGAACGCGAAGGGCGCGCGGCGTGCGTTCCTGTCGGGCATTTCGAAAAGTGATGGAACAATGATCGTTTTTGAAAGCCCTAAGCGCATTAAGGCAATGTTAGAAGATTTGAGCGATATCGTTGAACCAGAACGCCAGATCGCTGTTGCAAGAGAGTTAACCAAAAGGTTCGAAGAGGTTTTGCGCGGGACTGTATCTGAGGTGCAAGCACTGGCAGAAGGGCGCACGTTCAAGGGTGAGATGGTGGTCATGCTAGACAAAGCGCCCGTCGGCTCGGCAACAGATGAAGATGTTGAGGCAGCTTTGAAGGATGCTTTGGCCGAACATTCGGTGAAAGACGCCGCAGCAATCGTTGCGGATATGTATGGCAGACCAAAGCGTGAAATTTACCAACAAGCGTTAGCTTTGCATAAGGCTACGGGCTGACTGAAACCAAACGGTGTTATAGCTGTGTTAGAGAGTAGGGATTGTTAAATGCTAGAACTGGTTCTTGAACGTCCTACGGCTGTTACTGCCAAGCAGTACAGAGGCCAAACATCTTACCACGCAGGTCTTGCTGCATAAGAGGCCGCTGCACGACATTATCAACGCGCTGGCAAAATGATATTGCAGCAAAGATATCGTGGCCGTGCAGGTGAAATCGATTTGGTTGTGCGCGACGCGGATGAGTTAGTTTTTGTCGAGGTTAAGAAAAGCAAAACACACGCCCAAGCAGCGCAACGCCCCTCGCGCCGTCAAATGGACCGCATCTGCAGAACAGCGCTGAAATATGTGGGCTCTGAGCCGATGGGTCTACTGACCCCAATGCGCTTTGACGTGGCATTTGTGGATCACTTCGGCGCAATTGATGTGATCGAAAATGCTGTTGGCGGGTATTGATCGGCTCCGTTCTTGTGCCCATTGCCTTACCAGCATCTGTGCCCCATGTATGGCGCAGTGAGTAAAGGAATGCGCCATGAGCTTGAAAATTGCTTTTCAGATGGACCCAATTGGCCCAATCGATATTGATGCTGACAGCACGTTTCGCATCGCCGAAGAGGCGCAATTGCGCTGGCATGAGCTGTTTTATTACACGCCTGATATGCTTGCGTACCAAGAGGGCCGGATTACTGCCACCGGCTGGCCACTCACAGTAAAACGTGAAAAAGGAAATCACTTCAGCTTAGGTGAAAAAACCGAAGTTGATCTTGCAGATATGGATGTGGTTTGGCTGCGCCAAGATCCGCCTTTTGATATGGGGTATATCACAACGACCCACCTGCTAGACCGCATTCATCCGGACACGCTTGTGGTTAACGATCCTTTCTGGGTGAGAAACTATCCCGAAAAGCTGTTGGTTTTGGATTTTCCCGACCTCACGCCTCCAACCACTGTTGCTCGTGATTTGGAGACGATTAAGGCGTTCAAAGCGAAACATGGCACCGTTATCCTCAAGCCTCTTTACGGGAATGGTGGCGCGGGTGTGTTCAAGCTGACCGAAGCAGACAATAACATTACTTCTTTGCACGAGCTTTTTAGCGGCATTAATCGCGAACCGCTCATTGTGCAGAAATTTTTACCTGACGTTTCCAATGGCGATAAACGCGTGATCCTTGTGGATGGTGAGCCCGTAGGTGCGATTAACCGCGTACCTGCTAAAGGCGAGACACGCAGCAACATGCATGTAGGCGGCCGACCTGAAAAAGTAGCGCTGACCGCGCGGGATATTGAGATTTGTGAGCGTATTGGGCCGCTTTTGCGCGAAAAGGGACAGGTTTTTGTCGGTATCGATGTGATTGGTGACTATTTAACAGAAATTAACGTGACGTCTCCAACGGGCATTCAGGAATTGGAACGGTTTGACGGAACCAACGTTGCAGAGAAAATTTGGCAAGCAATTGAAGCCAAGCGCGCCTGAATAGCCTTCCGCTTTACGGCGCGAAGCCTGCCATCCGAAAGCCAAGTGCCTCGGCGATGTGATGGCGGCTGGCCAGCTCTTCTGCAATGGCCATCGAGTCCCCAAGCTGCGTTCCGCAGGGAAGTGTCAAAGTAGGCAGAGTGCGCGCAGGTGCCAGATGTGGGATGCGTGGTCTCACGTCTGCTT